>DPKR01000098.1 GCA_003542415.1 Alphaproteobacteria bacterium
GTAGCCTTATTGAAATACCGATTTTTGTTTTAATCATCGTTTTAGCTGTTATTAACGATGACTATACCAAATTTACATTCAAACCGTTTGATATCAGTGTCACTGTTTCTTTGAGTGTTTTGATTTTGTGCTTATTTTTTATCGGTTATTTCATCGGCCGTATAGATGGCTATGTTGCCGGGGCTCCTCTTCGTGCAAAACTTCGTGAAAACAAAAAAGCACATAAAGCCTTAAACAAAGAACATGAAAAATTGACTTCCAATTTTTCACATTTGCAAGAAGATTTTCAGCGCATCAAAGCTTCTGCCCCTGAGCAAGCTAAAGTTTCGTTTTTATCAAAACTTGCCGGTATTTTTAAGTTTAAGAAAGACTAAGAAGGCATTTAAATGAACTGGTTTATTAATATTGTTCGTCCGAAAATTCAAAAGACGACGCCAAAAGAAATTGCAAACAACATGTGGGTCAAGTGCCCGAATTGCAATCAGATGCTCTTTTCAAAAGAGCTCAAAAAATCTTTATATGTCTGCACCTCTTGCGGCCATCATTTAAGGCTCTATGTTGATAAGCGCCTAAAAATGCTCTTTGATGACGAAAATTTTACCTTAATTGATTTGCCTGTTCTGGCAGATGATCCGTTAAAGTTTAAGGATTCGCAAAAATATACCGATCGCTTGAAAAACAACCGCAAAGCAACTGAGAACCAAGATGCTTTAAAAATTGCAACAGGTCAAATCGGCGGCGTTGATGTTGTTGTTGCCGTTATGGATTTTTCTTTCATGGGCGGTTCAATGGGCACTGTTGTCGGCGAAGGCATTGTCAAAGCCGCTGAACTTGCCTTAAAACATAAAATTCCATTGATCACTGTCGCTTCTTCAGGCGGCGCACGTATGCAAGAAGGCATTTTGTCTTTGATGCAAATGGCGCGCACCACGGCAGCCATCAACCAATTAAAAGAAAAAGGTATTCCATTCATTTCTATTCTGGCAGATCCGACAACAGGCGGTGTTTCAGCTTCATTTGCTATGCTCGGCGATATCAACATTGCTGAAACCGGAAGTCTTATTGGCTTTGCCGGCCAACGTGTGATTGAACAAACAATCAGAGAAAAATTGCCGGAAAACTTCCAACGTGCCGAATATTTGAAAGAACACGGAATGGTAGATATTGTTGTTGATCGCCCGAACTTAAAAGAAGAACTGGCAAAAATCTTAAAGATATTAACAAATAAAAACAAAGCATTAGCTTAAAAAACTTTTTGAAACCTGCGCGCCCTCAAAAGCACGCAGGTTTTCTTAATTACAGAATCCTTGGATTTGGATTCTCAAGCAGTGACCAAGCTAGACAAGCCCCTTTGCTCTTAAAAAATATCTCCTTTTATTAAGACTTATTTTAACATTTTCACCTTATGATGTGCATAAAATAATCTCACAAATAAGGATCAAAAAATGTTACTTTCTACACTTGGTTTTGAAGCAAATGTCATTATCAGAGCCTTAAGCGCTCTTTTAACATCGCTCGTTTTAGCGCTTGTTTTAGGAAAACCCGTCATTTCCCTTTTGCATAAACATCAACATCATGGCCAGCCCATCCGTACAGATGGCCCTCAGTCACATCTTCAAACCAAGCAAGGCACCCCGACCATGGGCGGATTGCTCATTTTAGGCACAGCCATCTTGTCGATTCTCTTATATGCCAACACATCTTACCACTTTGTATGGGTGAGTTTGGCTGTTTTGCTCATATACGGCCTAACCGGCTTTATTGACGACTACATTAAAGTCACAAAAGAAACACCAAATGCCTTAACTGCAAAAGCAAAATTGTTTATCCAGTTCATGACGGCCGTCATGGTTGCCACAATCATCACCGCTGCCACCCCGAACGCCTCAAGCAACATCTTATATTTTCCTTATTTCAGATTTATCTTAAATCTTTCTTGGCTTTATATTCCTTTTGCAGTCGTTGTCATTTCAGGGGCATCAAACGGTGTTAATTTAAGCGACGGATTAGATGGCCTAGCAACGGGGTTGCTCATTTTGAGCTTTACCTTTTTCGGCGTCATAGCATACATTGTCGGCAATCCGATTGCCTTGAATTTTGCCTTTCCCTACATCCCGAGAAGCGCTGAAATTGCGGTTGTTTGTGCCTCTATTGTCGGCTCCTGTCTCGGATTTTTATATTACAATGCGCCAAAAGCAAAAGTCTTTATGGGTGACACCGGCTCGCTTGCTATGGGCGCTTTACTCGGCACAGTAGCTGTCATCTTAAAGCAAGAAATTTTGCTTGCCATTGTTGGTTTTGTTTTTGTGGCGGAAACATTGTCGGTTATGATTCAGGTTCTTTATTTCAAAAAAACCGGCAAAAGATTTTTCAAAATGGCACCGATACACCACCATTTTGAGCAATGCGGATGGCCCGAACGCAAAGTTGTTCTTCGTTTTTGGCTTGCCGGATTTATCGCAGCATTTTTAGGCTTTTTATCTCTCATTAAATTCTAAAGGATAAATCGATGGCCAGATTTTCAAGATTAAGTCGTTCAAGGCTCGCAAATTGGTGGTGGACCGTAGATAAACTCACCTTAGCCCTTGTTATGCTGATTATTTTTATCGGTGCATTTTTAGTCTTTTCTGCCAGTCCTGCCGTCGCACGCACGAACAATTTTTCAGATTATCACTTTATCAAAAAACAAGTCGTATTTATCTGCGGTGCGCTTGTTATTCTACTTTCAACATCTATGCTCCGCCTTAAAAACATCCGTCGACTTGCCATCATCAGCTATATCATCTTCTTAGGCCTGACGGTATTAACTCTTTTTGCCGGCTATTCAACAAAAGGTTCGTCTCGTTGGATTCGCTTCTTAGGCTTTACCCTGCAACCTTCAGAGTTTATAAAACCGACGTTTGTTATCGTATCCGCATGGCTTTTGGAAGGATCAAAAAAGTTTGAAGATTTTCCTGGCACTTTGCTTTCTTGCGGTTTATTTGCTCTCACCTGCACCATATTGATATCGCAACCTGATTTTGGAAGCACCATATTTGTTTCTTGCATTTGGGGCTTTCAATTGTTTTTAGCCGGCCTCCCCCTTATTTTAGTATCCGTATTCGGTATTATGGCGCTTTTATGCGGGGTTGGTGCCTATTTCACACTTGGCCACGTTCATGATCGTGTGCAACAATTTTTGTTTTCCGGCGGTGAGATGAGCTATCAGGTCAAAAAATCCATGGAGGCCTTTGAAAATGGCAATTTACTCGGCCGCGGCCCCGGCGAAGGGGTCGTCAAATTGCACTTACCTGATGCGCACACAGACTTCATTTTTGCCGTTGCAGGCGAAGAATTCGGCGTTTGGCTCTGTTTGCTTTTAATCATCTTATTTGCTGTAATTGTCATCCGTGGGTTCAAATTGTCTCTAAAAGATAATAATTTGTTCATTATCTATGCTGCTGCCGGATTGGCCGCTTCTTTCGGCCTGCAGGGAATCATCAATATGGCCTCAACCTTATACCTGATCCCCACCAAAGGTATGACCTTGCCCTTTATTTCTTATGGCGGTTCTTCTATTTTTGCCTCAGCCTTGAGCATGGGTATGCTCCTTGCTTTAACCAGACGCAACATCACCGCAGAAGATAAGGATTTTTAGATGATTTCAAATCTGGAATATATCTTTAAGAATATTAAAGGCAGGGTTTTATATAATGAACCGATGAGCAAACACACATGGCTCGGGGTTGGCGGAGTTGCCGAGTCAATGTTTTTCCCTAAAGATTTAGAAGATTTAACTTCTTTTTTAAAACAAAAGCCCAAACAAACACCTGTTCATATTTTAGGTGGCGGCTCTAATCTGTTGGTACGAGACGGCGGAATCAAAGGTATTGTCATAAAGCTTGATTCTCCTTATTTTAAGCAAATAATCCAAAATGAAGATGCCCTCACCTGCTATGCCGGCCTTCAAAACATGCGCTTGAAAAAGTTTTTAATAGCAAACGAGCTTGGGGGGTTAGAGTTTTTATGTTCTATTCCGGGCACAATCGGCGGTGCCGTCAAAACAAATGCCGGATGCTTTGGAAAATCTCTCAGTGATGTTTTGATTTCCGCCCTTGTTGTTGATTTCAACGGAAATATACAAGAGCTTTCAAATGCCGATTTTCATTTTTCTTATAGGCACGCTGACCTACCGGAAAATATAATTGTCATATCTTTAACACTGCAAACAAGCCAATCTTCCTCAAAAGACATCGAAAAGGTGATTTCTGAGCAACTTCAATACAGAAAAGAGCATCAACCTTTTAACGTGAAAACGGCAGGCTCTACTTTTAAGAATCCCGAAGGTTTCAGTGCATGGAAACTCATAAAAGAAACAGCGTGTGACAAGCTAAGTATTGGTGGAGCCAAAATGTCTGAAAAACATTGCAATTTTATGATTAATACAGGCAATGCCACAGCCGAAGATTGTGAAGTTTTAGGCGATACAATCATTGAAAAAGTCAAACAAAAAAAAGGCGTCACACTTGAGTGGGAAATTCAAAAAATAGGGCAAAAGAAATGAAGTTTAAGAAAATAATTTTCAAACATCAAGAACCCTTAAAATCTCAAAATCGTTTTGCTCTTGAAAACGAAACTTTCAAACGTCTGCTAGCAAACATTGCCTTGTTGTTTTTTGTATTGTGCATTTTGGGCACAAGCGTCACATTGCGTGATAATCTCATCTCAAAGCAAATCGAGCATTTTAAAGAATGTTTTTTTGAATACTCTTCCGCACACGGTTTCGGAATTAATGACATCATCGTCCAAGGGCGCGAAAAAACAAGTCTTTCGTCCTTAAACCAAAAAATAAACTTAAATCGCCATGATAACATATTAAAAATAGACCTTAAAAATCTCAAAACCGAAATAGAAAATCTGCCTTGGGTTGAAAA
>DPKR01000129.1 GCA_003542415.1 Alphaproteobacteria bacterium
AATCAAAGAATTTGTAGATCCCTTGACGTTTTTGCAAGGCAAAAACGAGGGATGACAGAGTGTGGTGGGCGATCAATGGTTGAAATGCTCGGGGTTTTGGCAATTATCGGTGTTTTGTCTGCCGGCGCGCTTGCAGGATATTCAAAAGCGATGTTTCGGCATCGTGTGAACCAAACAATTGATATTTTTCAAGGTGTGTTGCAACGATTTGCAGAATTAGAGCAAAAAGGAATTGGACAAGGTGCTGAAATTTTTGGCGCTGATAATATTATTGAATATGGCTTGATGAAAAATTGTCAGAAATTTAATGACGAAGAGTATTATGGAGGAGAATCGTGTAAATTGCAAATCGGAAGATTTGATGCCGATTTTAAAGATAGTACTGAGGGGTATGTTGAGGGTGAATTTTATATCAGATTTTCAGATTCAAAATCATGTATGGCATTTTTATCTGCTGGATGGGAAAATGCTGTGCCGCTTGATTGGTGGAATCCTCACGGAGCGATAGTAAGAACGAATCCATATAAAACGATATACGATCCCAATGGTGCTTATGGTGAAGCGATTACAAAAGTAGAAATGGGTAAGATGACTGAAGCTTGCCAACAATGTGATGATGAGAATGGTTGCCAATTTATGCTTGTTGTTCATCAAGAGTTTTAGTTTTTCTGTTGCATTTTGATTGAAGGTTGGATATAAAGCCCATATAAGAGATTCTATGGAGATTTAAAATGGGTTTTAATTGTGGCATTGTAGGACTTCCAAACGTTGGTAAATCAACACTTTTTAATGCTTTAACGCAAACGATTTCGGCACAGGCGGCAAATTTTCCGTTTTGCACGATTGAGCCAAACACCGGTCGTGTAGCTGTGCCGGATGAACGGCTTGATAAATTAGTTGAAATAGTAAAGCCAAAAAATGTTGTGCCGACACAATTGGAGTTTGTAGATATTGCAGGGCTCGTCAAAGGTGCCTCAAAAGGTGAGGGTCTTGGCAACCAATTCTTGGCAAATATCAGAGAAACAGATGCGATTATTCATGTTTTACGTTGTTTTGAAAATGACAACATCACGCACGTTGAAGGCTCGGTTGACCCGATAAGAGATGCCGAAATCGTTGAAACGGAATTGATGCTCGCAGATCTTGAAAGCTTAGAAAAGCGCATTGAGCAGGTTGTGAAAAAAGCGCGTGGTGGCGACAAAGAAGCAATCACCCAAAAAGCCGTGATTGAGCCGATTATTGAGGCCTTAAAAGCCGGAAAGCCTGCAAGGACGGCGGCACCGTCAGAAAGCCAAAAAGACGAATATAAGCAATATAAAATGCTTCAGCTGTTGACATCAAAGCCTGTGTTATATGTTTGCAATGTTGATGAAGAATCTGCCGCAACAGGCAACAAATTCTCAGAAGCCGTTTTCAAAAAAGCAGCTGATGAAAACGCCAAAGCCGTGATTATATCTGCTGAAATTGAATCTGAAGTGGCCCAGCTCGAGGACGAAGCCGAAAAAAAGGAATTTTTGGAAACGTTAGGCTTAAAAGAAACGGGTCTTGCAAAAATCATTAAAGCCGGTTATGCGCTTTTGGGGCTTCAAACCTATTTCACCGCAGGGCCGAAAGAAGTGCGCGCATGGACATTTTTGAAAGGCTATAAAGCGCCGCAGTGTGCCGGTATTATTCACTCTGATTTTGAGCGCGGGTTCATCAGGGCAGAAACAATTTCTTATGATGATTATGTGAAATTCGGTGGAGAACAGGCTTGCAAAGAAGCCGGAAAAATTCGCTCGGAAGGCAAAGAATATGTTGTGCAAGACGGCGATATTATGACGTTTTTATTCAATGTTTAAGGAAAAAAAAGATGCAAGAAGCAAATTTAAAAGTTGAAGGGATGAGATGTCACGGTTGTGAGATGCGCGTGCAAAATGCACTTTTGAGCATTGAGGGTGTGAAAAATGTGAGCGCAAATTTTGAGCAAAAATCGGTTAATGTTCAATTTGAAGCACCGGCAAGCCTTGATGATATCAAAGAAAAAATTGATGATTTAGGCTTTGAGGTTATCCGCTGAAAAAAATGAAAAAAGCCATTCTTTCAATTGACGGTATGACCTGTAGTGCTTGTTCAAACGGGCTCGAGAAATATGTCAAAAAACAGAGCGGAGTTTTGAATGCATATGTCAATTTGGTGATGGCAACCTTAAATGTCGAATATGATGAAAGCGAACTCACGCTTGCTGATATTGAAAAGTTTGTGGCAGGCGCAGGTTTTAAAAGCTTGGGTGAGTTCAAAAAAATAGAGCCTCAAAAACAGCAAAAAAGCCAAAAAATAAAATTCATCCTTGGAGCAATTTTATTGCTTTTGATGATGTGGCTTTCTACGTTTGCAAACATTCAACCAACACATAAAGTTTGGGCTTTAAGTTTGCTTTGCATAGTCTTTTTATTTGAAGGCAGGGGCATTTTATCAAGCGGAGTTAAAAACTTGATACATTTAATGCCTAATATGGACAGCCTCATCACGCTCGGTGTGATGACAAGTTTTTTATATAGCTTGTATATTGCTGTTTTTGCCCCAACCGCGCCGGTTTATTTTGAGGGTGCGGCGATGATTATATATTTTGTTTTGCTCGGGCGCATGATTGAGGGCGGTGCAAGGCAAAAAACGCTTGAGGCAGTGCAAAAGCTTGTGACAATCACGCCGGATTTTGCCGTGCTTTTAAAAAACGGGAAAGAGCAGAAAGTCACTTTAGATGAAGTTAAAAAAGGCGATGTTTTGGCTGTGTATGCAGGCGATAAGGCAGCCGTTGACGGGGTGATTGTTGAAGGCTCTGCCCATTTTGATGAATCGTTTATCACAGGGGAGAGCAAACCGGTTAAAAAGCAAATTGGTGATGCGGTGCTTGCCGGTTCGTTTAACTACGACGGATATGTACTTTGCAAAGCAAAAAACATAGGCAAACAATCAAGCGTTTCAAAGATTGTGCAAATGGTTGCAGAGGCCGCCGCTTCAAAGCCGAAAATTGCACGTGTGGCAGATGAGGTGGCGGGCTTGTTTGTGCCGATTATAATTGCTTTGGCACTCATGACGTTTATTTTTTATATGTGGCGTGGGGCGGATTTGAGTTTTGCTGTTGTCAAATTTGTGACAGTGTTGGTGGCAAGCTGCCCATGCGCTTTGGGGCTCGCAGTGCCGCTTGCGGTGATGATGGGTGAGGGACTTGCCTTAAAAGAAGGCATTTTAATTAAAAAAGCCGATGTTGTGGAACGCGCAAAAGATATCAATGCCGTCCTTTTTGACAAGACGGGAACGCTCACTGACGGCAAACCGAAAATTGCAAAAATTTTCAATTATTCTGATCTTTCAGATGAAGATTTAATCAAAACGGGGGCTGCGCTGGAGGAAAAATCGGCGCACCCGATTGCAAATGCTTTTAAGGCATATCTTTTTGAAAGAAAAACAAAAGCCGACCGTGTTGAAAAATTTGAAAATTTGGCAGGATTCGGCCTCAAAGGTGTTGTGGGCGGAAAAGAGGTGGCTTTGGGAAATGCCAAACTCTTAAAAGAATATGGATTGACGGCAAAATCAGGCGATGAAAAAGCCTTAACAAATGAGCAAAACAGCATTGTTTATGTGGTAATTGACAGCAAGCTTTCAGGGCTCATCGGCATTAAAGATATGATCAAAAAAAATGTACCAGAAGTTATCAAGGCGCTTGAAAGCAAAAAAATTGAAGTTTGGATGTTAACGGGCGACAATGAAAGCACGGCGCAAAAAGTTGCTTCAAAAATCGGGATAAAAAATGTGATGGCAAATGTGTTGCCAAATCAAAAAACGCAAAAAGTGCACGAGCTCAAAAATGCGGGTTTTGCAGTGATGATGGCAGGAGACGGCATCAACGACAGCCCGGCTTTGACGGCTTCCGACATCGGTTTGAGCATAGACACAGGAACGGGAATTGCCGTTTCAAGTGCAGATGTGGTTTTGAAAAATGATAATTTAATGAGTATTGTCAAACTTTTTGACATCAGCGAAAAGACTTTGAAAATCATCAAACAAAATCTGTTTTGGGCATTTTTTTATAATGCACTGATGTTACCTGTTGCAATGGGATTTTTTGCCCCCTTTGGCATTCAGCTTTCACCACATATGGCAAGCATTGCCATGATTTTAAGCTCAATGTTTGTGGTTGGAAATACGCTAAGATTGAGATAAATAAAATATGACCTGCGGTCGCGTATCCTAACTCAGTATTTTCGCCAATAAAAAAATCCGCATCAAAGCGGACTTTTTTATTGGCGTTCGTTAAGGGCTCTTCTCAAATAAAAGTTTTCAACTTTTATTTTCGGTCACTCGTTTTGTAAATTTTGCAACGGTTGCTTATCGCGCCCTTGCAAAACAACAAAACTTCGCCATCGGCGCTAAAAACAACATTTTGAGGTTGTTTTTAGCTTGATGCCCTTGACCTGCGGTCGCGTGCCCTAACTCAGTATTTTCGCCAATAAAAAAATCCGCATCAAAGCGGACTTTTTTATTGGCGGGAGTGACGGGGCTCGGACCCGCGACCTTCTGCGTGACAGGCAGACGCTCTAACCAGCTGAGCTACACCCCCAAAAGATGAAACTCTTATACATAACAAAAAAAATAAATGCAAGACTTTTTTTTAAAAATTTAGAAAAAATTTAGAAAATGTGGATATAAAGCCTTAAGATTATGTCTTAAAGAGTATAACTTGATTATCTACTTGAAAAAAATGAGAATTTAAGGCAAATTTAAGCAAAAGATTTTGAAGGTTTGAAAACAATGGACTTTAAACGCGCAAAAGCAAAAGTGAAACGGATCAGACAGGAGCGGACGCTCCTTTTGGTCTATGGCGTTGCCGTGACAACAGCTTTGCTCGTTTATATACATAACAACAACAGCGTCAAAGCATCGCTCCCTGAAGATGAAGAGCTCGTTGAAATGATGCCCGAAGAAATGGCATATGATGAAGAAACAGCTTTTTCTTTGGAAGATGATTTGAAAATTGCAGAAGAGGAAGTTAAGGCTCCGCAAACCGTTGAAATTGCAGAAGATGTGCAAGAAACACAAGCTGCAGAAGATATGCTGACCCCGAAAACGCTTGGCGTGAATGAAGAGCTGATTACCGTTGAAAAAGGGGACAGTTTTATCGGGATTTTAACGAAAATGGGGCTTGAATACAGCGAAGCTACAAACATCTATACAGCTTATAAAAAAGTTTATGATGCACGAAATGTGAAAATCGGACAGGTTTTGAACATTTCATCCATATCAGACAGCAAATATAATGATGCTGTGTCAATCACAAAAATTATGACAGAGCCTGTTAGCGGCACACGCTATATTGTTGAAAAAAATGCTGACGGAAAATATGAAGCGCGTGTTGAGCAAGATGATTTAAAAGAAGAAGTTAAAACCGTTTCGGGTATTATTAACGGCACGGTTGCTGGTTCGATGAAAATGGCAGGTGTGCCCGGAAATGTGGTCGGCAATTTTATCAATATCTTTTCATTCAGCGTTGATTTCAGACGCGATGTTAGAGCGGGCGACAAGTTTGAAGTGCGTTATGAACGAAAATTAGCACCAAACGGAAATGTGGTCAGAACAGGGGATATTATTTATGCAGAACTGACTTTAGGCAAAACCAAAACGGCACTCT
>DPKR01000069.1 GCA_003542415.1 Alphaproteobacteria bacterium
TTCGTCAAAATGTAGCATTCACATGTGAAGTCTGTGTGCGGTGTGATTGAGCCAGGAGCTGCCAATACTTGACCACGTTCAACTTCTTCACGTTTTGTACCACGGAGCAATACACCGATGTTATCGCCGGCTTCACCTTGATCCAACAACTTGCGGAACATTTCAATACCTGTACATGTTGTCTTTTGTGTCGGACGAATACCAACGATTTCGATTTCGTCACCAACTTTGATGATACCGCGTTCAACACGACCTGTCACAACCGTACCACGACCGGAAATTGAGAACACGTCTTCAATCGGCATCAAGAACGGTTTGTCTTTCGGACGATCAGGTTGCGGAATGTAGCTGTCAACTGCTTTCATCAATTCAACAATTGAATCATGGCCAATCTTCGGATCGCCGTTCTCGAGAACTGCTAAAGCTGAACCTTTAATAATCGGAATTTCATCGCCAGGGAAGCCATATGATGTTAACAAATCTCTGATTTCCATTTCAACGAGTTCCAATAACTCAGGATCATCTACTTGGTCTACTTTGTTCATATACACAACAATAGCAGGAACGCCAACTTGACGTGCAAGCAAAATGTGTTCACGTGTTTGCGGCATCGGACCGTCTGCTGCACTAACCACCAAAATTGCACCGTCCATTTGGGCTGCACCTGTGATCATGTTCTTCACATAGTCTGCGTGACCCGGGCAGTCAACGTGTGCATAGTGGCGGTTTGCTGTCTCATATTCAACGTGTGCCGTTGAAATGGTGATACCGCGTGCGCGCTCTTCAGGCGCTTTATCAATTTGATCATATGCTGTAAAGCTTGCTCCGCCTTCTTCTGCCAATACTTTTGTGATGGCGGCGGTTAATGTTGTTTTGCCATGGTCTACGTGACCGATGGTGCCAATGTTGCAGTGTGGCTTACTGCGTTCAAATTTTTCTTTTGCCATTGTTGTTTATTCCTTAAAATAAAAATGTTATAACGTACGTTTAAATGTGTTGCTTGCGGATAAAGGGAATTTTGGAGCGGGTGAGGGGAATCGAACCCCCGTAGTAAGCTTGGAAGGCTTCTGCTCTACCATTGAGCTACACCCGCAAACTTCCTTTAACACAAAACAAAACTGGTGGAGGGGGGTGGATTCGAACCACCGTAGACGAAAGTCGACGGATTTACAGTCCGTTGCATTTGACCGCTCTGCCACCCCTCCGTTAAAGAAGACGGGAAAAGAACAAATCTTTTTTCCTGGCTCAAGAAGCAAATAACCTTATTTTTGGTTCGTTGTCAAGCCATTTTTTTCCAATTTCTTAAATAATTTGGGATAAGTTGAATTTAAGAAACAGAAAGGAGCCTCTTCTATGACGATTTTAACCGAACAAAAGAACGAAAATACAATCAATATTGATTTGATGAGCTCATTTGAAATTGCTCAGGCGATTAATCGAGAAGATCAAAAAGTTGCCATTGCCGTTCAAAAAGAATTAGAACCGATTGGAAAAGCAATTGATTTGATAACAGCTGCTTTTTTAAAAGGAGGTCGCCTTGCTTATTTCGGCGCCGGAACAAGCGGACGAATCGGTGTTTTGGACGCTTCGGAATGTGTGCCGACATTTAGTGTTGCACCTGATATGGTGCAAGGGTTTATTGCAGGTGGCGATAAAGCTTTGCGACATTCGGTTGAAAATGCGGAAGATAGTGCAGAGTTAGCGTTGAAGGATTTGGCAGTTTTTAAGCCGACAAAAAAAGATGTTGTGGTCGGCATTTCTGCTTCAGGCAATCCGAAATATGTGTTGACGGTTTTGGAGCAAGCGCAAAAACTTGGCGCACACACCATCGGTGTGACATCAAACAAAGAGGCAAAATTAAAAGAATTTTCAGATGTGGTTATTTGTCCGGTTGTCGGGCAGGAAGCTATTACAGGATCATCAAGAATGAAATCGGGTACAGCTCAAAAAATGGTTTTGAATATGCTTTCAACCGGCGCAATGATTAAAATCGGCAAAGTTTATCAAAATTATATGATTGATGTGAAAGTTTCAAACGAAAAACTTTGCGAGCGCGCTTGTCGCTTTATCTCGGAAATATGCCATGTGGACAGCGACGAGGCTTTAAAGCTTTTGAGCGAATCGGGAATGAGTGTGAAGACAGCTTGTGTGATGAAACTCAAAAACTGCACCAAAACAGAAGCCGAAAAAATGCTTGCTTCGGTCCATGGTGTTTTAAGAAAAGTGATTGATTAGCTTTTTAATTTTTCTTCAGCCATTTTGAGGGCTTCGGGGGTGCCGATGTGGTAAAATGTGCTCGAGTTTAAAACATATCCCAACCGGCCGTTTTCTTGAGCCTTATCAAACAACATGACAGATGAAAATTTGCTTTCATTTATGTCCTTAAAAACACTCTTTTTGATGATATAAATGCCGGCAAACATATAAGGATAGCCCTCATCTTTTTGTTTGTTGCGTTCCGGTTTGTCGTTTGAGATGCGGTAATCGCCTTTGCTTTTATCGCCGCAAATGTTGTTTATATCTTGCAAAAGGAGCAAAATATCATATTTATTTTGATCCCACGCGTCTATCATGCGCCACATTGCAGGCTTTATCGCTTCTTCTTCAAAAAAGACATCGCTGTTGCACACAAAAAAGGCCTCGTTTTTGAAATATTTTAAGGCATTTTTGATGCCGCCGCCCGTTTCTAAAGCTTCCGTTTCAACAGAATAGGTAATGTTAAAATCAGGGTGATGCGAATTGATATGTTCTTTGAGCATTTCGCCTTGATAGCAAAGATTGACGACAACATCTTTGATACCTGCGTTTTTCACACGTTCAAAATTATAGTCAATCAGCGCTTTGGAGCCGACTTTGATGAGCGGTTTGGGTTTGTTGTTTGTGAGCTCGCGCATACGGACACCGCGGCCGGCAGCGAGCAGTATTGCCTCTGTGATGGGCTTTCTTTGCGGAATGATACGCTTTTCAAGCGGCAAAACTTTATCAAGCCAAGCTTTGATTTTTTCAAATTTCGGATATTGCAATGTTTTGTTGAGCATTTGCCATAAGTGTGGCACAAACTCTAAATATTGCGGTTTGCCGTTGACATATCCCAAAATGGTAAATCTGCCTAAAACGCGCATGTGGCGAAACATGGATAAAAAAGCATATGAATCTTCAAAATCTTCTTTGCTGACATTTGACAACGAATTGAAAAATGCTTGTTTCATTTTTTCTTGAATGTCTGCACGAACGTCTCGGCGCGCATCTTCCAAAAGGCTCATAATGTCATATGTTAAAGGCCCCCACATGGCATCTTGAAAGTCAATAACAGCGCATTCTTTTGCTGTTGAGGGGAGCATAATGTTATCAACATGATAATCCCACAAAACCATTTTATTCGGCACCTTAAAAGCAAGGTCGGCAAGAGGGGTGATTAAGTCAATAAATTCTTGCCTTTCAGTTTCTGTGAGCGGAAAGCCTTTTGACATTGGTATATACCAATCTGCAAAAAAGCAAATATCGTTGACAATTCGCTCTTTTGTTAAATCTTTGCAACAAGCCGGCCGTTCGTTGATGTGTGCAATCTTTATTAAAGCATCTGTACCGAGCTGATATAAAAATGCTTCATCAACGCCTTTTTGCAAAAGACGTGTGAAGGTATCATCGCCTAAATCTTCAATGAGCAAAAAACCATGCTCAAAATCTTTGATAAAAACTTCGGGAACGTGCAGATGGTGTTTGATAAGAAAAGCAGAAAGCTCTGCAAATTCTGGCAATCTGTTGCGTTTTAATTCATCATCCATCAAAACAAGTGTTTTGTCGTTTTTTAAAACAATGCGAAAATATTTACGCGTGGAAGCGTCCACTTTTAAGGGTTTAATTTCAAGAAATTCAATTTTGTTTTTTTCTAAAAATGCTATTCTTTCAATATTTCTTAAATCTTTTGGCATAAACTTGCTCCCATATAAGCGATGTTATTTATATCATAGGCTGATTTTTTTAACAGAGGTTTAATAGGAAAATAAAAATGATTAAATATGCGGTTTTTGACTGGGACGGAACGCTTGCGGATACTTATCCGATAATTACGAGTGCTTATGATTATACATTCAAAAAAATGAATATGCCGATGATGTCGGCTGAAGAAGTTAAGAAAGTGACGAGCTCAAAACAAAATAAAGATATATTTACTTCTTTGTTTAATGAACGTGCGAATGAGGCAAGAGAAGCTTATTATGCCTATATTGAAAAATATCATGCCAAAAATTTGAAGGCCATTGACGGCGCTAAAGAACTTTTGGATTTTTGTTTGCAAAGCAACATCACCTCTTTATTGCTGACAAACAAAAAAACAAAATATATTACGGAAGAGTTGAAAGTTTTGGGCTTTGAAAAGTATTTTACAAAAGTTGTGGCAGCGGGAGAATATGCCCAAGATAAACCGCATAGAATAGCTTGTGAGGCTTTGTTTGACGGCAAGATTCCGCCAAAAGATGAAATTTTGGTTATCGGCGACGGCAAAACAGATGTCGATGTTGCGCAAGTTTATGGCGCAAAATCGATTATCTATCAAAACAAGGCTCAAGGTGATTATAATGTTAATGATTTAAAAGATGCGATGGATATTTTAAAAGGAAAATAAGATGCAAGCAAAAAATCAAATTGTTTTGTATGGACGGCACGCTGTTTTTTCAGCCTTGAAAAACCCAAAGCGCAAAGTGCTTAAAATTCTTGTTGCGCCCGAAAATGAGGCAGAATTTAAGCGTGAATTTCAAAATCTGCCGTATCAGATAGCATCAAAAAAAGAAATTGAAAAGCTTGCGGGGCAAAATGCTGTTCATCAGGGATATGTACTTTTGACATATCCTTTAGAGCAGATGTTTTTAGAAGATTTGATTGAAAAAACGGCAGATAAACAAAGATGCCATGTGCTGATTTTAGACCAGGTGACCGATCCGCAAAATATCGGGGCAATCATACGTTCGGCAGCAGCTTTTGGCACAACAGCCATCATTGTGCAAGATAAAAACGCCCCTCTTGAGAGCGGCGCAATGGCAAAAGCCTCAGCCGGCACATTAGAATTTATGCCGATTGTGCGTGTGACAAATCTTTCGCGTGCGATTGAGGCTTTAAAAAAAGCCGGTTTTTGGATTGTCGGAATGGACGGCTATGCCAAACAAAAGCTTGAAGATGTTGATAAAAATGCAAAACTTGCAGTGGTTATGGGCTCAGAAGGCTCTGGTATGCGTCGATTGATAGAAGAATCGTGTGACATAAAAGTGAGGCTTGCAATGGATGAAAGGGTTGAGAGCCTGAATGTGTCGGTTGCCGCAGGTATTGTGCTATACGAGCTAAATAAAAAACTCGTATAAAAAGCTCGTATAACAGCGCATCTAGAGCGAAAATGTCAGGTCGGAAGTATCCTCACGTACTATTTTGTACGCTCCGGCACTTCCGCCTTTATTTTAACTCTATCTGTACTGTTCTCCGAACTTTTTGAGCTGATTACTATTTTATGTTTGCCCCACCATTCAAGCCCATTGATTGTATTTTCTATTTATATCTTAATCGGAAGGTGTTGCCGGTTGGTTTGGAAGCTTTTTCAGCCTCCTCGATGGTATAGATGAGCTTTCTGTTGGCAAGCTAAGCTCTGAGAGCAGCATTTTTCTTCCAAAAAATAAGCCGCTGTTTTACGCGGCTTTTCAATTATTCGGCGTTTTGGAGCTCTTTGTCTATTGCCGTATCAAGCTCTTCATCAACCGCATTTTCAACTTGCGTTTCAAGCGTTTTGATGTCTGTTTCTTGAACAGGGAGTTTTTGAACTTCTTGCTCCAAAGCTTTTTCAAAATCTTCAGCCGACATATTCACAACTTCTTCTGCTTCATAGCTTTCATCAATGTTGAGCAAGTTTTGTGGGGCGCCTTCAATTTTTTCAGGCAAAGCATTTTGGACTTCAGGCTTGATTTCTTCTTTGTACATAGCATCTTTGATCACAATATTTTGCGGCTCGTCTGTCACAAAAGTGTTTTGCTTTAAGGTTTTTGTCTGCTCAACAACCTCATTTAAGCGCGGCAAATTATCGCGCGCAGATAACTGCTGTTCAGATAAAAGAAGTTCTTTTTTCGGCTCTGCGTTAAAACATTTTAAAAGCCACACATCATAAATCGGGTGTTCAACGGCATTAACCGCCGGCGAAGATGAAAGCATCCAGCCTTTGAAAATGTTATATTCTTCTTTATCAAAGCTCTTGTCTGCCACATCTACGAAAGCAAAATTTTCAGGAACCTCTTCTTCTGTTCTGGCTTTGCAAGAGCGCACAACAATCGAAAATGTGCCGAATGAAACAGCACCACCGACCGGCACCTCAATGATGCTTACGCGACCCGTGATTTTATCCATCGCCTGCATTTGGGCCATGTTCATATCTACCTCAGCGGCAATAGCTTGATGGCTCAATAATAAAGCGGAACTTAAGAGAAGAAGCTTTGTTTTCATATTTAGTCTCCGGTTGCTTTGAAGATAAATTTGCCGATTAAGTCTTCTAAGGTTTCAAAATCTTGTGTTTTTTTGATTTCATCGCCAGGAGCAAGCAATGTTTTTGACTGTCCAGGCTCAATTTTAACAAACTTGTTGCCCATTAAGCCATCATTTGTGATTGAAACAACGCTGTCTGCAGGCAACTTGATGTCAGAAGAAATACTCAAAACAACGTCAACCATATAATCTTCAGGTGAAAGCTTTTGAGAAGTTACCGTTCCGATTTTGACACCGTTGATGCGCACATCAGAACCGACATTTAAGCCGCCTACTTTGAAAAATCGGGCGGTCAGCTCATAGCCTTTGACAACTTGCAAATCAGACACACGATAAGCAAAGGCCAAAAACAAAACGGCAACAAGCAATACAACAATGCCCATAATGGTTTCAACAGGTTTTTTATTCATTTATTTTGTCCTCTAATTCTTGTTTGATTTCTTTGTTTTTTGACTTGTCGACCGAGGCAATAAGCCTATCTATGACCTCTTGCAAAACGATGGCCGGCTGAACTTGTTCAAACTGATCGCCATCTTTGAGGTATTCATCAGATCCGCCCGAATCAATTTCAATATATTTGTGCCCCATGATGCTTGAGCTGACAATTGAAGCACTGCTGTCATCCGGAATTTGAAGCCCGTCTTTAATTTCAAGCTTTAATACGGCATGAAAATTTTCATCCAAGCGTGCTTCGACAACGCGCCCGATATCAACGCCGCCCATGCGCACCGTGTCGCCCACAAGCAAACCGTCTGTTCGTGCAAAAGTTGCATTCAGGTGGTAAAAATTTTCATCAACGTGCTTATAGTCTTGCGTTTGGAAAGCCATAAGTAAGAAGATTGTGGCAAATATCAGAAGAGAGCACAAACCAAAGCAAAACGCTTTCTTTTCTTCTTTTGTAAAATCGTTATTCAATGTTGAGCTCCAAATTATTCATGGTCTTCATCGTCTTCTTCACCGCCGCTGTTTGCGTTGATGATGATTTGATGAATGAGTTTGTAGTGGTCTGAAGTTAAATTGAGCAAACAGCGTTCTCTATCAAAATTTTCAGAGCCGAACATGTTTTCGGAAGCTTTTGTAAACAAAGAGCAATATCTGTTGCGGTAAGCCATCCAATGGTCATACATATCTTTTAAATTGCCGGTTAAAAGAGCATTACCGTTGTTCCATGCAGATGTTTGCGGGTGTTTTGAAATATTTAAATAAATTTCCTGAATGCTTTTTAATAAACGTGCATTTTCCGCTTTCATGCACAAAGCTACCTGATCATCATTTTGAGCCTGCCCGTAGCATTCATCATATTCGGGGGTGGCAAATGCTTGATTTGAGAGCAAACATAACCCTAAAGCAAATAAAAATTTTCTAAACATTTTGTATTCCTCATTTGAAAAAAAATCTGTTCTGTATTGTAAATTTAAGTTTTTGAAATGTCAATTTCAAAAAAAGATTTTCCGCCTCTTAAAATTTGTTCGGCCTCTTTTGTATAAGCTTCATTTTGGTGAACAACAAGCTGAGGCAGAATTGTGAGCGGCGTTTTGGAGTCTTTTTGTGCTTTGATCATCACTCGTTTGGCTTTTTCTTTTGTTTTGGAATAAATCGGTATGAGTTGAATGTTTCCGGCTTTTTTGTAGAGAATTGATAAGATTTCATCTAAGGCTTCCGCACGGTGTATTAAGTATAAAAAACCATAAGGTTTGAGCATTTTAAGGCAAAATGAGAGCCAACCTTTCAAGTCAATATCTTCTTGATTGTGTGCGGTGGCTTTGCTTTTGTTTGGCGATTTTGAACCCCCTTTGGCATAGGGCGGATTTGTGATGACATGGTCAAATGAGCCGAAAGGCAAAGGGACTTTTTTTTCTTTGATATCATGGACAATATATCTGAGGTTTGAAAATCCGTTTGCTTTTGCGCTTTGATTTGCAAGTTCGGCCAATTCGGACTGAATTTCAAATCCTGTTATTTGCGCATCGGGAAAACGGTGAGCCAAACAAAGCGAAATACCACCCGTGCCGGAACCGACATCCAAAATTTTTTCGTTTTTTTTGATGTTATTGACAAGCGATGAAACCAAAACAGCATCGGAAGATGTTTTGTATCCGTCTTTGCTTTGGAACATTTTAACTTTTTTATCTAGCAAATAGTCGTTTGTAATTTCTGGCATCTTAACCTCGTTTATCAGTTTAGGTATGATATCTTAATATTAAGTGAAATGAAATACTTGTGCATAAGTTTGTGAACAACAAAAAGCGAGACTTGCGAATCTTAAAAAGTTAATCAATAGTTAAGAAAAACAATAAAGGATTTTTTCTTAAAAATATGTTTGAACCAGAGTTTGTTACACTTGATACGGATAATATTGTGATTTCGGCTTGCCAAGCTTTGCTCGAAGATAGCAGCGACTTGTGCGGTTATTATATGCGTATAGAAAACAACTCAAACGATAAGATACAGGTTTTGGGAAAAAATTTGAACCTGACCGATGACAGAGGAAACAGCTATTTGCAATCTGAAAATGGTTTTAAGGGAGAAATTTTGGAACTCAATCCCGGTGAATATTTTGAGTTTGAGGATTTAATGCCGGTGCATTCATCATCTGCCGTGTTGTATGGCACATGCCGTATTGTTAAAGAAAAACTCAATCAGGTTAAAGATATTAAAATTCCGGCGTTAGAATTGTTTTCAAACAAGTCTATTCCTGTTGTTTTGAATTAAGAGCACTTATCAGATCGTCTAAAACATATTCAGGCGCTTGATTAAAATCAATGCGAATATTTGTTTTAAGTAAATTGCACTTTTCTTGTGTTGGGGCATAAAGGCAGAAAGGGGTTTGAAAATAGCTCCCGTAAAGCATCGAATCGTCGATATGGATGGATATGTTGTTTTCAAAACAATATTTTGCTTTGGCCCTGTTCCAAATTTCATTTGGTACAAAAAAAGATCCGTCTTCGTAAAAAGTGACCATATTTTGGACATTGAAGTCATCTAAAATTGAAAAAATAGCCGTATAAGGAATGTTGTTTTTTGCCAGAAATTGTTCCACATCTTTCTTTTGACCGCCGGTTATGACAATAAGCTCAAAACCTTTTTTCAAAACAAGTTCATTGAAGGTTTTGAAAAATGCAGGATTGCTTTTTATAACGCCATGGTAGTCAACACCGATTTTCATGCATTATTCCTCTTTGAACAAATCTTTGACGGAATTCGGACTCAAAATAGAAAGTGGGTTGATGTTGATTTTCGGATCATCAATTGTGTTCGTAATAGCATAATCAAAGGCAAAAATTGTTCCATCATGTCCTGCCAAAACTTTGCCGACAAGAGGGATCTTCCCAACCATCGAATTTAAGCTGTAGGCCGGAGAGACAATGCCTTTAATATTAATGTCTGATGTCGTTCGGTTAACTGTTCCGTCCGATGTAAACCCGATGACATTGCCAAACATTTTTGCGTCGGTGATTTTTAAGGTTTTGTGCTCATAGGTAAACGGCGCATCAAAGTGCGAAAAAACAAGGCCGTCACCCTTTAGCATATCAAGCATACCGCTTAAGGATGCAACAGTTAGGAGTTTTGCCATCAAAGGAGTGTTATGTATTCTGAAATCTCTGATTTTGGCATGCCCAATCATTTTTTTATCTTTTCCTTTTTTGGCTTCAATTTTTAAAATGCCGCCGCTCATATTTTCATACAGTCTTAAAACACGCAAAGTGCTTCCGGCATTGTTACTGTCAATATTTAAGAAATATTCCCCATTTTTGCGTGGTGCGTAATCTAAATTGAATTTGATGGATTTATCACTTCCATGGTTGCCGAGAATATGCATCTCATGTATGCCGATTCCGTTTTTTAAGGTAGCACTTCCCACAAAATTTTTAATCGGTGTGTCGGGGTTTGTCCAAAGACTGTTGACGGTAATTAAAACTTCTGTGTCAGGCACATCTTCCAAATCATCATCATTTAAGTTTTCTTTATCAGTTTTAGCTTGTTGTTTCTGCTTGTTTTCACGCTTTGTGAAAAGCTCGGTGAGGTCATATGTGTTTCCGTTGACATTAATTTTGATTTTATATTTTGGTTGATAGGTAAATTCTATTTTTGCATTTGCTGATGTTTTCGGTCCTTCAATTTTTTCTATGTCAATGGTGCTTATTTCGCCATTTTTATTTAATGAGATTTTGCCGTCAAGTAAGAAATCATTTTTCTTTAGGTGAAAATTAGGCACATCACTTAGTTTGTTGTTATTAAAAATCAAAGTTGTTTTGATTGTCCCGTCTTCATCTAAGGGTTTGTTAAAGCCGAAAAAGCTATAATCAATAGAAGCATTTTTAAGATCAGCGCTGACATCAATTTTTGATTTTTCATCATTTATAATGACTAAGTTTGCCTCAACATCAGCAAACCCTTCAATATAAGGTGATGACAAGAAATCATTTTTTATGTTGAACTTTTCTTGAAGTGTTTTATCTGCTCGGAGTTTGAATTTTCCCTTGCTTTTATAATTTTTGTTATCAAACTCTTGTTTGAAATCAAATTGGAGAGGGATATTATCAAACAAAGCGTTGCCTGAAACATCAAAGCCTTTCGAGGTGACTTGTAAGTTGGCCTTTGGGGATTTTAAATCTTTGCCGTTCATAACCTCTTTAACAATAATATCATTGAGCTTTGCTTTAACATTTACTTTAATATCTTCCGGTTTCAAATCTTGATAAAGTTCAAAATTTAAGCCTAAATCGATGTTGACATTTCCGCTTATTTTTGAAATATCAAGCCCTAAATCTTTTGTAAATTCAAGCGGAGGATTGTTGATATATCTTAAGGCATCTGCAACACTTGTTTCGCCATTAATGCGAATATCAATATAGTTTCTGTCTTTGTCCAAGTCATAAAGGCGAACACGTCCGCTGTCTAGCATAATGCCGTCTGATATGCCTTTATCTAAATGGATATCAATTGTGCCGATATCAAAATTTGCTGTGCCGTAAACATTTGTGACTTCCGGCATTCCTTCTAAATAGAAAACCGTTCCATCGCTGATTTGGGCAGATCCATTCAGTTTTGATAAAGTAATTTCTTTTTCTTTTTTATCATAGTTCCATTCAAATTCAAATTTTGCGTTTTGATATTCCCCGCCATATAAACCTTCTTTGCACCATTCCCATGCCGGTTCGGCATAATAACGCGGCCAGAATCGAGACAAATCATCCATCAAAAGTTTGTTGATATTTGTTTTGAAGTTTATTTTTAAATCCTCAAGAGATTTTTCAAGAAAATACTTTTTGTAGCCGGATGCGCTCACCTCAAGTTCAACTTTTTGGTTGCCGGTTGAGAGCTCGGCTTTTTTCAACGCTATTGAATCCAAACCGCCGTTGACTTCGCCTTCAAAAGCAAAAGAATCAATAGGGTAATCAAAATGTTCATTATGCTCAAATTCGATTTTTCCTTCAGATCCTTTTAATCCAAATTCAATTTTTTCTATGGCTTTATCGATATTTTGCGAGAGATTATCAATATTTTCAAGGACTTCAGCAAAATTAACATAAGCTTTAATGTTTCCTTCAATAGGGACATCAACCCCCGAAATGCCTGCGCCGATTTCTTTGATAAAATCAGAAACAACAACATCAGCAAATCCGGCGCCTAAAATGAGTTTTTGTTTGATAGGATCGAATTTTATAGAGGCGTTTAGGGTTGCCATGCGGTCATCCAAATCAACAACCCCGCCGGCAGATAAATCTAAATTTGAGAAATTACGTTTGAATTTTAAGTTTGTATTTGAAAACTTCCATTTCTGCCCTAAATCAACTTCGTGAAATTCAATGTTTGCATTTTGGATGGAAATGTCGTTGATGTAGCTTTCCGGATATATTTTTTCAAGCGAATTGAAGCGTTCCAAAAAGCTCTCAAACCATTCAAAGTAATATTCTATCTTTTTTTGATTAATTTCGTTTTCTTTATCTTTTTCAACGCCATAAGTTGTAAAAATGGACAGTGTCGGGTTTTTAATGGTGATGTTGCTTGGCGCAATAATGCCTTTTAAAAGGGCACGAACACTGAATGATAAAAACAGCTTTGGTGTTTTGATAGATATATCACCATTATTTTTGCGTAAGGTAACATCTTTTGCAATAATTTTAACAGGTTGAATCGAGCGTATGAGTTCTAGATTGACGGTTCCAATATCCATCGTGTATTCGCTTTGTTTCGAATTTAATGCTTCTATAATATATGGTTTTAAAAAAGGAACAGACAGCGGACCACGATAGAGAATCCATAAAAAATAGAGGAGGGATAACAACAAGGCCACCCAAAAATAATCTAAAAATTTATGAATAAAATAACTTTTTTTCATATCAGTTTTTTTGTTCTCCCAGATAAGCTAAATAAGCTGATAAGAAAAGATCAATATCGCCGTCTAAAACAGCTCTGTCGTCAGATGTTTCCACATTTGTGCGCAGATCTTTAACCAAGCGATAAGGCTGCAAAACATATGAACGGATTTGGTATCCCCAGCCGTTATCTCCCTGATTGTCGCGCTCAAGAGCTGCCGCATCTGCGCGCTTTTTGAGCTCCATTTCATAAAGCCTTGCTTTGAGCATTTTCCAAGCCGTATCTCTGTTTTGGAATTGAGAACGTTGGCTTTGACTCTGAACGACAATGCCTGTCGGAATGTGTGTGATACGAACAGCCGAATCCGTTTTGTTAATGTGTTGTCCGCCGGCGCCTGATGCGCGATATGTGTCTATGCGGCAGTCAGATTCGTTGATGTTGATCTCAATTTCGTCATCAATAACAGGATAAACATTGACGGAGGCAAAACTTGTGTGACGACGTGCATTGCTATCAAAAGGCGATATGCGAACCAGTCTGTGTACGCCGCTTTCCGATTTAAGCCATCCATAAGCATTGTAGCCGATGATTTTGATGGTCACTGATTTGATGCCGGCCACATCTCCGATTGTTTCTTCTTCGTATTCAACCTTATAGTGATGTTTTTCTGCCCATCTTGTATACATACGAAGCAACATTTCTGCCCAGTCCTGCGCTTCTGTTCCGCCGCTTCCGGCGTGGATTTCCATATAGGCATCATTATGGTCAGCTTCGCCTGAGAGCATAGCTTCAAGCTTTTGGTGTTCGGCTTCTTTTTTGAGTGTTTCAAGTTCTGCTAAAACAGCTTGAGACATATCTTCATCGCTTTCATAAAGCTCAGCCATTTCAAGGTTATCTTTGAGTGCTTGATTCATTTTTTGATATGTTTGAAGAGCGTTTTCCAAGTTTGTTTTTTCGCTCATTAACTTTTGCGCTTTTTCGGGGGTGTCCCAAAGTTTTGGATCTTCACTTAAGGCGTTTAGTTCTTCCAAACGCAAAAGAGCATTATCATAGTCAAAGAAACCTCCTCAGCAAATCTAAGGTTTGCTTAATTTCTTGAGAAATATTATAAATTTCCGCACGCATTTTTTTATCCTCTAATATTCCCCGCCGAGCTGGAGACCTGTGTCATTTTCTGTATCTAATATAACCTCATTTCCGTCATAACCAATTGTACGTTGCTTTGAGCTGTCAAAACTATAATCAGGTTTTATGGCTTCTACAATAACAGTTTCATCACCAAGTTGTGAGAGTTTGCCGGTTTTAGGATTGATACGCACCAACTTGATACCTTGAGGCATTCTGAAGTTTGAATCCGGCACATCCTTTAAGGCATTTTGCATGAAATCATAAAAAATAGGCAATGCAGCAGAAGCGCCTGTTTCAATTTTGCCTAAGCTCACGGGTTCATCATACCCAACATAAACACCTGCGACTAAGTTTGGTGAAAAACCGATAAACCAAGCGTCTTTATTGTCATTTGTTGTTCCTGTTTTGCCGGCTAAATGTCTGTTTAAAGCGCGCAATCTGGCGCCGGTGCCTCGGATTGTTACACCTTCCAAAATAGAAATCATTTGATAAGCAGAAAGGGCATCCACAATTTGTTCGCGCGTGTCAGGGTGAGCCGGCGGATTTTGATTTTCAAAATGGGCGGCATTGCAATCGGCACAATCATAGGTGTCGTGTTTATAAATTGTTTTACCTGTTCTGTCTTGAATTCGCTCAATCAAATACGGACTGACTTTTTTGCCGCCGTCGGCGATAATGGCATAAGCAGCTGTCATATCCAAAACACGTGCGGCAGCGGCGCCTAATGATGAAGATAAATATTGCGGCAAATGGTCATTAATACCGACACGCTTTGTCATATCGGCCACCTTGTCCATGCCGATATCTTGTGCCAAACGAACGGTCATCAGGTTTTTAGATTGTTCAATGCCTTGTCTCAAAGTCATCAAACCATAAAACTTTTTAGAATAGTTGACAGGTTTCCATTTAGGAAGTCCGGCTCCTTGGTCTAAAACAAACGGGGCATCTAAAATCAGGTCGTTCGGGGAATAGCCCATTTCAAGTGCCGTGAGATAAACAAATGGTTTAAAAGATGAGCCTGTTTGGCGGTAAGCTTGTGTTGCACGGTTAAATTGTGATTTTTCAAACGAAAAACCGCCGACAAGCGCCAAAACTTTCCCCGTGTTTGGGTCAATGACGGCCATGCCGCCTTCAACATCAGGAATTTGGCGCAAACCGTAACTATCGCCTTCTTCGCGCTTTTCAACATAAATTACATCGCCTTGATTTAAAACTTTGGAAACATCTTTCGGGGTTTCGCCGACATATTTGTTTTTAAGAGCCGGTTTTGCCCATGCAATATCTTTAAGATTGATTGTGCCTTTTGTGCCGTCTTCGAGCTCAATTTGCGCTTTATCGGTGCTTGTTTTAACCACGACCGCTTTTTTCCACGAGGGTTCTGCCCCTTTGGTTAAACTTGTGTTTTTTAATGTTTCAAGGTAATCACCTTCAAGTGAAATATTTTTTTCGGCACCGCGCCATCCGTGTCTTAAATCATAATCAAGCAGACCTTTCCTGAAAGCAGCAGTGGCAATGGACTGAATTTTCGGGTCAATTGTTGTTCGAACAATCAAACCGCCTTCATATAATGCATCATCGCCTAAGTTGTGCGAAATTGCACGCCGAACTTCTTCACTGTAATATTCCGCGTCTTTTAAGAATCCAGATTTATGTTCGACGACTTTCAAAGGTTTTTCTTGTGCCGCTTTGGCTTCTTCATCTGAAATATAGCCGTCTTCGTTCATGCGCGAAATAACCCAATTGCGGCGAGCGACGGCTGCATCATGCTTTTTTGTGGGGTGGTAGTTGTTCGGGCCTTTTGGGAGCGCTGCCAAATAAGCAACCTCCTCAATTTCGAGCTCATCTAAAGCCTTATCAAAGTAGTTGAGCGCAGCAGCGGCCACGCCGTATGCGCGGTTTCCAAGATAAATTTCGTTTAAATAGAGCTCTAAAATGTGGTCTTTCGTAAAGGCTTTGTTCATGCGGTTTGCAAGCATTGCTTCTTTAATTTTGCGCACATAAGACACTTCAGATGAGAGTAAAAAGTTTTTAGCTACCTGTTGTGTGATGGTTGATGCACCGGCTGGCCTTTTGCCTTTACCTAAGTTTTTGAGGTTGCTTAAAACAGCGCGAACAATGCCCAAATAGTCTATGCCGCCGTGTGTATAAAAGTGCTTATCTTCGGCGGCAATAAAAGCGTTTTTTACACGATCCGGAATTTTATCAATCGGCACGAAAATGCGCTTTTCAGCCGCATATTCCATCAAAAGCTGTCCGTCGCCTGCAAAAAGACGCGTTGTGACAGGCGGTTCGTATTTCGCAAGCTGTTTATAATCGGGCAGGGTGGCATTCAGTTGCCCAAAGAAAATCGTGATACCGATAAGCGCTAAAACCAAAAAGAACAGTGAGGCGCTGATAATGGCAGAAAAAAACTTAAACATATCTTTATTGTATTCCTCAAAATTTGCCTTACTTTACAAGAAGTCTTAAAAAAATGCAATGGATTTTTTTATCCTTCAACCTGCTCAATTGCCCATTTTTTTAAACTGACCTTGTCGGCTTTGCCGGTTGCAAAAACAGGGAAGTCTTCGCGAACCAAAAAAACGGATGGCGCGTAAAGCTCAGATATGCCGTTTTTAACGCAAAAGTCGATAAAATCTTTACGCGATATTTGGGTGTTGTTTGAAACAAGAGCGATTTGTTCGCCTTTTTTGGCGTGCGGCACAGCAACGGCGACACACTTAAAATCTTCTGCTTTGCAGATTTCTTTGGCGTAATTTTCAACTGCTGTTAATGAAACCATTTCACCACCGATTTTGGCAAAACGCTTCACTCTGTCAACAATTTTGATAAAGCCTAAATCATCAACTTCAACCACATCGCCTGTATGATACCAACCGTCTTTTAACGGCTCAATAACTCCCGGATTTTTCTCATACATATAGCCAAGCATCACATTCGGGCCTTTGACAACAAGTTCTTTTCCGTTTTCAATGCCTTCAACATCATCTAAACGCATCTCAAGCCCTGGTACTAATTTGCCCAAAGTGCCATATTTGTTAAACAGCAAGTTGTTGATGGTCAGAAGCGGCGAACATTCGGTTGTGCCATAACCCTCAAGGAGCATCACACCCAAGCGCTCTGCCATTAGGTTGCGTGTGTCCGGCTTAACACCTTCAGCCCCTGCAATGCAGAGCCTTATTTTTCTGAAATCATAAGGGTGAGAAAGGCGTGCGTAAACCTTATAAAATGTGTCGGTTGCAATCATCATCGTGGCTTTGAGCTCATACAAAAGCTCTGTGATGGTGCGGTATTGTAAAGGTGAGGGGAACAAAAAGACTTTTGCGCCCGTCAAAATTGGGAACAACGTGCCGATGGTTAAACCAAAGCTGTGGAACATTGGCAAGCAGTTAAACAACAAATCTTGCAAATTCAGTTGGGCAACGCAGCTTGTTTGCACAATGTTTGAAAAAATGTTTGAGTGCGACAAAACAACGGCTTTCGGCGAGCCTTCTGACCCTGATGTAAACAAAATAACGGCTGGGTCAGATGGGTTTTGCGTAAACGGAGTTTGCTTTGTTTTATACAAAAACCATGCTCTGATTTTTTCAAAAATCGTGATAGATTGAGCAATATCTTCCAAATAATGAATTTTGATGCCGTTTTCTTCGAGCTTTGCAATTGTTTCTTCAATTTTGGCTTTTGTAACAAAGGCGCGTGAGGTGATAATGTTTTTGACAACTGCCGTTTTGCACATAGAGCTCACCATGCTTGCGCCCAATGAAAAATTAAGCATAACGGGCACACGGTTATAGCCTGACAAAGCAAAAAATGACACAACATTTTCAACCGAGTTCGGCAGCATTAAACCGATATTTTCTTTATCTGCTGTTAATGAAG
>DPKR01000091.1 GCA_003542415.1 Alphaproteobacteria bacterium
TCAGTATATGGGTATTTTACGAATTCGGAGAAAGCAAGCCTTAAATGTTCTGCGGCTTTGGGATAGTATTTTTTCAAATTAAAATATGAATGAACAAGCTCAAGAGCTTCAAAGGATTGCATCGGGTCTGAAGAAGGCATGACCAAAGAAACAGTTTTGCCTTTTTGAGCACGCGGACTTTCGATTTGAACCTCAAGAGGCATATCCGAAAAGAAAAAATCCATCGGGACTTTAAGGATTTGAGCAATATCCCAAAGTCTGCTTGCACCGATACGGTTTAAGCCTTTTTCATATTTTTGAATTTGCTGAAAAGTGAGTCCCAAAGCATCTGCAAGATCTTGTTGAGATAAGGCTAAGACATTGCGTCTTACTTTGATGCGGGTGCCGACATAAACATCAACAGGGTTCGGCTCGCCGTTTTCTAAACGTCCTCTTAAATGGGGGTCTTTCAATTTTTTTCTCCAAAAAAAATCCATTTTGAAAAATCTCAAAATGGAGGAGCTAAGTAACTGCAGAAGTCAGTTGGATTTATTCGAGCTACGCCTTATTTCACCCACTCCCCCTAGGGAGATAAACTTCTTCTGGATGTTACTTAAACACCATCATTTGATTTCAAATGACAAGAAAAAAATACCAAAAATTAAAAAAAAGTCAAGATAAAAAGTGCGGAAAAGCAAATAGAATCAAAGTATATAAAGGAGTATATAAAAAATTCGTAGATGCCTTGACGATTCCTGACGGAATCGAGGCATGACGGGTGAAAAGAGATTACCGGACCAAGCCCGGTAATGACAGTAAAAAAGAACCCCATTGTTAAGGTTTGATTAAACAAAAACAACTTGATTTTTGATTGTAATTTATATAAACTTTCCTCTTAGATGTTAATTTATATTTTAAGGAGTATTTTCATGAAAAAATTGATTGCCGTTGCAATGCTTCCGCTTATGGCGGCTTGTGCAACAAATTGTCATAAACCGAGTTGCCAAAAGCAAGAACCGGCGCCTTTGCCTGTTGTTTATGAAGAGCCTGTTGAGGTGAACCCTTGCGCATGCACAAACGAAGTTCAGCCTTGCCGCGAAGTTTTGCACCCCCGCATTACAGAAGAAGTTGTTGAGGCGGAAATGAAAAGACCATGTGATGACCACCAGTTTTTAAACTGCGGTTGCGGCCAATGCGACACATTTCATCCCTATCAGGAACAAATTAATATGAGCTCGGAGGCTTATGTTGCAGAGCCGAAAGTTAAGACATTTGTGCCTGCGCAGCCACAAGCTTATAACATGGCTTCATCTCGCGCATTTAACCGCTTTATCAAAGATACATACGGTATTTATTCTAAAAAACCGGGGATTAAGCTCTATGTTGAAAGTCCGACGATTAATGCGAGCGATTTGCCGGCAGGTATTGAAGACGGTGTGAGAGCCTTTAAGGCACAGGTTGGAAATTCGCGCACATTTACATTAACAAATATTCCGAGCGAAGCAGACTACGCCTTAAAAACAACGGCCGAATGGTTTGATACAGAATCAAAAGATGTGCCGGCCATAAAGTATGTGACAACGCTTGTTGACAAAGAAGGCAAAGTCACAAAAACTTGGACTGAAATTGTGAAAAGAGCAGACAACAAGAGCTGGTTATAATGCGTTTTTTATTGACTGTTCTGAGCATTTGTTTTGCTTATGCAGCTTCGGCTCAAGACGAAGTTGAAAGTTTGGAAATTCAGGCAAATGCATGCGAGAAAATGCTTGAGGGGGAAAGCCCCTCAAGCGCGCGTATCAGAGCTGTTGATAAGGCTGTGTTTTTGGGGCTTAAAAGTCTGCCGGAGTTAAAAGAAGACAAAAAGTTATTAAACGATCATGATTTGAATGTGATGATTTATCGTTTAGTTGATGATTTTGTTGAAGACTTAAACTCAAAGGTCACAAAATCAGACGATGAAAGGGTTTGTGTGCAAATCAGCGGATATATCAACCCGAAAAACATTGAGCTTGTGCGTAAAGAATTTGCTTCAAAATACGATGAAACAAATTTTGTGAGCGAAGATGAGGTCGCCGAGATTGTTTCATCGGTTGATGCTGATTTGACACTAAAGCCGAAAAAAATTGAAAATGTGGCGCTTTTATATGTGGCCCCGCTTGAATATTATAACGGTGCAAGCTCTGTTAAACATGCCTCCTTCTTAAAAGACAAAATGGATAATAACCCATATTATTATTTAACCGAAGACAAAGATTTGGCAGATTATGTGGTTTTGCCAAAACTCTTAAAAGCCAAAGTTGATGCTTTGGACGATGCACACAAAAGGTTGCAGATGGTGGTGGCTGTCGAAATTTCAGGGTTGGAAGATAATCCTTCCGTTGTTTCGCAAAACAGATTTTTGCTTTTTTCAAAAGGGGATAATGAACAGGAAATAGCTGCAAAATTGCTTAAAAAGCTTTTGGAAGCTTGTGCGATGGAAGCCATGCGAAAAATTGAAATCAAAGAACAACAAAAACTCGAACAAAACGCCATAGGTCACACTTTTTAAAAATAAGAAAATCCGTCTTGATATTTGATGAAAATAATCATAAATTAAAAATATCAAAAGAAAGGCCTTAAAAGTGGACGATTTACCTGAACTGAGAGATATTCATTTGCCTGAAGAAATAACACGTTTCCCTTTGGGATACGGTGTGATTTGTTTTTTTGTGATTTTGGCTCTTTTGGTGCTGATTTTGCCTTATTTGAGACGTCTTTATCTCAAAAGCAAAAAATATTATGCCTCAAATTTGATTAAAGCCATAAACAAGGCGGATATGGAAGGCGTTTGCAAAATATCTGAAGTTTTAAGACGCGTTTGCAAGGTTAAACACAAAAAAGCCGTTTCGCTTTATGGTAAAGATTGGGCCGAGTTTTTGCAAAAAAACACATCTCATCAAATTGCAAAAAAACAAATGGATTTGCTTGTTAATGCGCCGTATGCACCAAGCGTGGCAAATGTGCAGGAAAAAGATTTTGAAGCCTTGAAAAGTTTTGCGCTCTTGTTTGTGGAGGAAAACTTATGATTAGCTTTGAACATCCTTATCTTATCGGTTTGGTGTTGCTCCCGTTTTTGATAAAAACGATTTTACCGGCGGTTAAAACAAGCGGCGGACGAGCACTCAAGGTTCCGTTTGTGCAGGATTTGAAAAACATTAAAAATGCTTCGGGAACTTTTTTAAATAAACAAAAAAACGATGCTTTTACGATTTCAAAAATTTTGTTATGGGTGATTTTTTTGTGTGTGGTTTTGGCGCTAATGAAACCTGTTGAAACAGGTGAACCGATCAGGCTTCAAAACAAAGGGCGCGACATTATGCTTATCACCGATATTTCAACATCAATGCTCGAAGATGATTTTGTTTATCAGGGCAGACGTTTGGAACGTGTGGAGGCGGTGAGGGCCGTTGTTTCGGATTTTGTGCAAAAAAGGGAAAGCGACAGGTTGGGGCTTATTTTATTTGGAACGAGGGCTTATGAGCAAGTGCCCTTGACTTTTGATAAAAAGGCGCTTTTAGATGTTTTATCGATGATGCAGGCCGGTATGGCAGGGCAAAGCACTTCAATCGGCGATGCGCTGGCGCTTGGGCTCAAGAGTTTGAGCAAAAGCAAAACAAACAAAGAAAAACAGGCAATTGTGCTCTTAACTGACGGCGAAAACAACGATGGAAACATTTCTTTTCCGCAGGCAATTGAGCTTGCAAGCAAGGAAGGAATTAAGGTTTATACGGTTGGTGTGGGGGCGCCCGAATTTTCATTGATGAAAAGTTTGTTTGGGATGTCAACAGGTTCGTTTGACGAGCAAGGCTTAAAAGAACTTGCGGACAAAACAAAAGGGCAGTTTTTTAAAGCAACGGATTTGTCCGAACTGATCAAAGTTTACCGCGAAATCGACAAGCTTGAAGCTGAGGATTTTGATGAGGGTTTAATTTATCCGAAAAAAGAATTATATTTTGTGCCGCTCTTGGTGGCATTTTTGCTCGCGCTTTTGGGTGTTGGTCTTAAAGCAATATCAAGGAGGAGCGCATGAGTGGTTTTGAGTTTTTAAGACCGGATTTTTTGTGGTTGCTGCTGCCGGTTGTTTTCGTGTTTTTTGTTGAAAAAAGAAAAGGCGGATCAAAAAGCGCTTGGGAAAAAGTTTGCGATGCGCCGCTCTTAAAATTTTTGCTCACAAAAAAAGAAGAAAACGGATTGAATATGAGGCCGTTTTGGCTTTATTTTGGGTTGTTTTTAGCCGTAATTGCGTTGGCGGGGCCGAGTTTTGAAAAGCATTTGGAGCCGAGTGTGAAACAGCAAATGCCGTTGATGATTGTTTTGGATTTGTCATCTGATATGAACAGAACGGATATTCGCCCTTCGCGCATGGCACGTGCAAAAATAGAAATAAACAATATATTAAACAATACGAATTTAGCACCTTCGGGGTTGGTAGTGTATACGTATGAGCCGTTTTTAATCAGCCCGCTTTCACAAGACGGCAAGATTATAGAAAACCTGTTGCCCGCTGTGAGTTCGGAGATTATGCCCATAGGCGGTAATCGGCTTGACAGAGCGCTGAGATTTGCAGCTGAAAACCTCAAAAACAACGGTTACAAAAACGGACAGATTTTGGTTTTAACGCATGGTGTGCCTTTGGGGTTTGAGGAGGCTTTGGCCGAGGCGAAAGATGCACTTAAAAGCGGATTTAAAACAAGTGTGTTTGCGCTCGCACTCTCAAAAAACGAAAATCTTGAAAAAATTGCTTTGTCAGGCGGCGGCATATATGCTGATATGGACTCAAATCAAACAGAAAAGATGATTAACTTTTTAAAAGACCAAATGCCTCAAGATGTTCAAGAAACAGAGCAAATGGTTAGTGTGGCGCAAGATAACGGATATTGGTTTGTTTTTGCGGTGTTTGTTTGCTTGCTCTATTTTTTCAGAAAAGGGGCGCTTGTTCTCGTTTTTGTGTTGTTGAGTTTTGATGCTGAAGCGGGATTTTTGTTTAACAACAACCAAGAAGGTGCAATTTATTTCAAAGCGCGCGAGTTTGATAAAGCGGCAGCAAAATTTGAAAATGAAGACTGGAAAGCAGCAGCCCTATATAAAGCAAAAAATTATCCGGCCGCCATTGAAATTTTAAAGAAAAAAGACGATGTGAGATCGATGTATAATTTAGCAAACGCGCTTGCAAAAGGCGGAAAAATCCCGCAGGCAATAGGGGTTTATGAAAAGGTTTTGGAAATTGAGCCGAACCATGAAGATGCAAAGTTCAATCTGGAATATTTGAAAAAAATGATGCAAAATCAGGAACAAAATCAGAATTCAGAGAACAAAAAGCAGGAAAATCCGCAGGATCAAAACCAAACTCAAAACAATCAGCAAGCCTCAGAAAATGAGAATAATGAGGACAAAACGGCGGCGCCCGAAGAAAGCGGCGAGGAAAACGATAAAGAAAATCAAAATGAGCAAAACGAGCAGCAACAATCTTCATTTGATGAGAGTAAAGAAAACCCTGATGAGCAATCTGACGGAAAAAATGACAGCGAAAGCGATTTAAAAAACGACCAAAGCCAAGAAAAACAGAAAGCACCTCAGATGCCCGCCAAAGAACAGCAGGCAGAAGAATATGACGAAACTGTGCAGGCACGTGAGCAAAAGTTTAGGGAAATTAAAGATGATCCGGGCGGACTCTTGAAAGCCTTTATCAAGCAAGAATATATGAAAAACAGGTATGGAAATTAAAATGAAGAAAGCGATTATACTCTTTTTCGGACTTTTATTTTTGAGCCGTACGGCAACAAGCGCCGTGACGGCGAGCGTTGAAAAACAAAGCTTTGGTACAAACGAGGCGATCGTTTTAAAGTTGCAGACAGATGAGGCAACCTCAATGTCGCCCGATTTGAGTGTTTTGAAAGATTTGTTCAGCGTTGTTTCAACCTCTGTTTCAAGGCAGGCCTATGTTGTGAACGGGCAAAAAACCTCAGAAACAACATGGGAACTAACCATGTTGCCGAATAAAAAAGGGAAGATAATTATTCCGGAGATTTCAATCGGCGCGGAAAAAACAAACCCGATTGCGATTGAAATTTCAGACACAATAAACAAAGAGGAAAGTTTATCTGATGATGAAAATGCAAAAACAAATGAGCCTTTGTTTACTTTGAAAGCGGCGCTCAAAACAAAAAAAGAACCGTTTGTTCAAGAAAAAATAGACTATGTTGTGGAACTGATTGATGAAGGACAAATTCAAAATATAGCTCTTGAGTTTGAACCTTCAACGAACTTCATCATCAAAGAAGCGGGTGAGCCCGTTGTTAAAAGAATGCCGAACGGGAAACGTGAGGTGATATTTCCGTACGCATTGTTTGCGCAATCAAGCGGAGAGCTTGAAATTCCGAATGTTAAGCTGACAGGTTCTGTTTTTCAAAAACCCGATGTAAATACAATTTTTGGGGGCGGCTTTTTTTCAATCAATATTCCATCGTTTATGGGGATGGAAGCACCGATAAACTTGATGGCAAAGGGCGAAAAAATAAGGGTTTTGCCTGCACCGAAAGATTATGGTTCAAAATGGTGGTTGCCGGCTGAAGATGTTAAAATATCGGCAAAATTTTTGGATTTGCCGCAAAAAATAACACAGGGTTCAACGCTCACAAGAGAAATCAGCTTAACAGCTGTCGGCTTGAGCGATTCGCAATTGCCGGAGCTTGAGTTAAACTCAAATGAAGATGTCAGGCAGTATCCGGAAAAACCAGCTGGGAAAACAGTTGTTTCGAACGATCAAATGATAGCACAGCAAAAAACGCTTGAGACAATCATTGTGCAAAAGTCTGGCGAAATTGTTTTGCCGGAAGTAAAAGTGCCGTGGTATGATGTAAACACGGGTGAGATAAAAACCGCCGTTTTGAAAGAAGAAAAAATAAAAGTGCTTCCGAGCTTTAAAGCCACAGCAAAGCCTTTGGCGGAAAAAGTTCAAAATACGACGCTCAACAAACAGGATAAAGAGCCGAAAAAAGAAGGTTTTTCAATGCTTGAAATGAGTGGCGCTTTTTTAGCCGGTATTTTGATTGCTTGGCTTTTGTTGAAACCGAAAAAAGAGAAAAAGCCGAAAGAAATTAAAGAAAAAGACATTATAAAAACATCAAAGAAAAAAGATTTGAAAGCTTTAAGAGAGCACTTGATCAAATGGACATCTCAGAGATATCAGACAGCAAAAGTTGTCAACTTAAACGATGTGGCAAAAATTTTTGATGATGAAGATTTGAAAAAAGCACTCGATTCACTGCAAGACAGCTTATATAATGAAAACAAAACGACAAAGTTTGATGAAAAAATTTTTCGAAAAGTTTTCAAAAAAGCCGTGAAGAAAAAAGACAAACAAAAAAAACAAACCGCGCCGCTGCCGCCGCTTTATGAATAAAGGAAAAGGACTTGAGAAAACACTTGTTTGATAAAATAGTTTTGATGATTGCATGCGTTTTGTTGCCGGCAAAAGTGTTTGGTGCGTCCTTTGAAAATGAAAAACTCAAACTCAATCTTGAAACAAAAGAAGCAGGTGAAAACATCGAAACATTAGCCCTCTTTGAGCTCAAAAACGGGTGGCATATTTCATGGGAAAATCCGGGAGATGCCGGTGTGCCGACAGCTTTTTTTGAAAACGACAAAAAAATAAAGCCGCTTAAAATAAGTGTGCCCGAAACATTTTTATATGATGAAATAATCACGCAATACGGGTTTGGAGGTAAAGCTTATTATTTGCTGAATTTGAAAAAAAACACGGCGCTTAAAATCAGGTGGACAGCCTGCAAAGATTATTGCGAGCCTGAAGAAGCCGTTTTTGAAATCGGAGCGAGCACTTCAAGCGGGTTTGAAAAGGAATATGAAAATGCACTCAAAACATTTCCGCTCAAAGCGCAAAAGAAATTGAAAGCCGAAATCAAAGCCGGCACGCTTGAAATAGATCTGAAAGGGTTTGATGAAAATGTGCTCTCCTTTATTGCGGGGCAAAAAGATGTTTTAAGCGCAGATGCTTATCAGAAAACTCAAAACGCAACACTCAAAATTGAAACAGACAGCACGCATTTGCCGCTTTGGGGATTGCTTTTGACGGACAAGGGCGCTTATGAAGTTGAGCTTGAAAAAAAGCCTGAAAACATTTTGATTTTATTGTTGCTGGCATTTTTGGGCGGTGTTGTTTTGAACCTGATGCCGTGTGTTTTCCCTGTTTTGAGCTTAAAAGCGCTTGCGATGGCACAAAAAGCCGGCGTTGACAAAGGAAGGTTTTGGCGCGCGTTTTCCTATACGTCAGGTGTTTTGTGCTCGTTTTTAGCGGTTGCGGGATTGCTCTTTTGCCTCAAAAAAGCAGGTTTTGCGTTAGGGTGGGGGTTTCAGCTCCAGTCGCCGTATTTTGTGGGCGCGATGATTTTGCTCTTTGTTGTGATTTTGCTTTTTGTTTTGGATGTTTGGCATATCAATCTGCCGTTTTTAACAAGGCTTTCCGATATATCGGGTATGCACTCGTTTTTGACGGGCTTTTTTGCCGTGCTGATTGCAAGCCCGTGCACAGGGCCATATATGGGGGCGGCTATCGGATACGCCATGTTTGAAAGTGCAGAGATATATTTTCCGATGTTTTTAAGTTTAGGTTTGGGATATGCGGCTCCGTTTGCAATGCTTGAAATGTTTCCGAAAAGCTTAAAAAAGATGATGCCAAAACCCGGGGTTTGGATGGTGCGTTTGAAATATGTGTTGAGCCTGCCGATTGTTTTAACGATTTTATGGCTCGGGTGGGTTTTTTATCATCAAATAGGTTTAAAGCAAAACGATGATTTGTGGGAAGAATATTCAAAAGAAGCGTTTGAAGAAGCTTTAGATGACGGCGAGGCGGTGTTTATCGATTTTACGGCAAAATGGTGTTTGACCTGTTTGTTAAACGAAAAGACAACACTCAATTCTCAAAAGTTTTTAAAAGCAGCAAAACAAAACGATATACGTCTGTTTAAAGCAGACTGGACGAACAACGATGAAGATGTTTTTGAGGCCTTGAAAAGTTATGGAAGAAGCAGTGTGCCGCTTTATGTTTATTATCCAGAAGAGAGCAGAAACTTTCAAATTTTGCCGCAGATTCTGACTATCGATTCGACCGTTGATGTGATTGAAAATCAGTAAGATTTAAGAAGACGATTTTTGAATTGCAAAAAATCAAGATGCTTTTCTTTTGAATGTTTTTCCGCTTCCGTTGTCAGCCAATTATAAATGCGCTGCATAGAGGCATCACCTTTGGCAGCCAAATTTTCAGGATGCCATTGAATACACAAAATATGGCGATCTTCGTTGCCCCATGCTTCAGGAATATTGTCTGAAGAGGATTTGGCATAAATTTTCATATCGGTCGGAAGATACTTTTGAAGCTTTTCTTCAACCATCGCTTCGCTATGGCGCGAATTGACGGCAATTCTTTCTTGATTTAAGCCCATGATTTGATAAAGCGGCGATGTTTTATCAACCACAACATCGTGTGCATGATCTTTGTTGCTTTTGTGAGAGATATTTGACGGGTGTTCGTCTTTTAAGCTGCGGTGCATATGAAGATTGTGTAGTCCGCCAACCATTTGCGCGCCGGCGCAGATGCCCAAAATCGGCATATTATTATGATCAACCTGAGCGGAGATGATGGCTTCAATATAAGCACGTGCGCGTTTGGATAAAATTTCTTCTTTATGACCGGTTTTATAAAAATAGAAAATATCGGGCGAAACAAATGAGCCGCCGGGCAAAATAAGACCGTCGCAATCTTTGAGCTGTTTTTGCGTGTGGTCATAATCTAAAAACTTAATATCAGCGCCGGTTTTTAAAATGCTCGTTAAATAGTCTTTATCTATGGTGTAATATTCGGTGCCGTCAAGTGACTTGTCTTGCCCCAGAAGAAAAGCAACGGTCACAACAGGCGTTTTGGAGGCATTGAGTTTTTCTTTTGTTTTTTGGTCAAGCTTGATTTCAGGTGTGCCGTTTTGCAAAGCTTCAAGGGCGACATCTTCTTTTTTTATGCCGTAGTTGTCAAACTCAGGTAAGTATTGAAGATAGAGCATTGTTTTTAATT
>DPKR01000015.1 GCA_003542415.1 Alphaproteobacteria bacterium
TTGCTTCTGCTTCAACACTTGATAAGGAAGTGCGCTCAAACATTCAAAAGACATCTACGGTTGAAGCTGCAAGCTTCATTGGTAAACTCGTTGCAGAACGTGCAGTTAAATCAGGTGTAAGTGAAGTCGTTTTCGACAGAGGCGGCTACATTTATCATGGTCGCGTTAAGGCTTTAGCCGACGCAGCACGCGAAGCCGGATTGAAATTCTAGGAGAAAACAGATGGCTTTTGATCGTCAAAACAAAAAAGAAAAAACAGAAGAATTGGTTGAAAAACTCGTTCACGTCAACCGCGTTGCCAAAACGGTTAAAGGTGGTCGTACTATGAGCTTTGCAGCTGTTGTTGTGGTTGGTGATGGAAAGGGCCGTGTAGGCTATGGTTCCGGCAAGGCTTCGGAAGTTCCGGAAGCTATTGTTAAAGCAACAAACGAAGCTAAAAAGAACATGGTTCGCATTCCGCTTCGCGAAGGCAGAACACTTCACCACGATGTTGCCGGTCGCTTTGGCGCAGGCAAAGTCGTTTTGAGAACAGCTCCTGCCGGTACCGGTGTTATTGCCGGTGGTCCGATGCGTGCCGTTTTTGAAGCGTTGGGTGTTCAAGACGTTGTTGCTAAATCTTTGGGTTCTAACAACCCTTACAATATGATTAAGGCGACATTTGATGCTTTACAATCTATCAACTCTCCTCGTATGGTTGCTGCCAAACGCGGTAAAAAAGTTGGTGATATTGTGAGCCGTCGTGAATATGCGTCAGCCGCTAAAATGGAAAAAGAGGAGGCTTAAACCATGGCAACAAAGAAAACAATCAAAGTTACTCAAATCGCTAGCCCGATCGGCAAACCGAAAGATCAAAGAGCAACTTTAATCGGCCTTGGCTTAAACAAAATGAATCGCACCGCTGTGCTCGAAGATACACCTTCGATTCGCGGGATGATTAAGAAAGTGAGCCACCTCGTGAAAGTCGAGGAATAAACCTTATGAAAAGTGGCATCATACTTGTCATTTTTTCACTTGTGTAGTTTTTGCCTACAAAGCGTTCAAAAATAACAGCGTAGCATGCCACTTTTGATTAAGGTTTTATGACGAGACTTTAGTTATGTGAAATTTAAATTAGGTGAAAAACAATGAAACTTAATGAATTAAGAGATAATGAAGGTGCCAGAAAAGACCGCACGCGTGTCGGTCGCGGTATCTCCAGCGGCAAAGGCAAGACAGCCGGTCGCGGTCAGAAAGGTCAGAAATCACGTTCCGGCGTTTCTATCCACGGTTTCCAAGGCGGCCAGATGCCGATTTATCGTCAATTGCCAAAGCGTGGTTTCAAGAACCATTTCGCAAAAGAATATGCTGTTGTTAACTTGGACAGCATTCAAAAAGCAATTGATGCCGGCAAATTAAATGCCAGCGAAATCAATGTTGACACATTGCTTGCTTCACGTTTGATTACAAAGAAGCTCGACGGTGTTCGTTTGCTCGCACGCGGTGCTATCACCACAGCAGCAACGATTTCTGTCAGCTCAGCTTCGAAAGCAGCAGTGGCAGCAGTTGAAAAAGCCGGCGGCAAGGTAAATTTAATCTAGCTGGCGACTAAATACAAAAATTGCGGGACGAAAGTTTCCTCATGTACCGTTATGTACACTGCGGAACTTTCGCCCTTATTTTTTATTATTCGCACACGCTATCTTAAATTTACAAATTTCATTATCTACACACGCTATCTGCGGTTTTATTGTGCCTTATTTAATTTTTTTTACGATGGAATTTTCGGTTTCTTTTTTTGCTTCTATTCAATCTACTATCTGAGGTTTATTTGGCTTTAAATAAAAAATCTTGACTTTAGACAAAAGAATTGATACTTTCTGCATATCATTTCTTTTTGTTAAATTATTTAAATTTCCATATTTATGAAATTCAAATTAAACAATGTTTCAGTCAAGCGTTGGTGGATTTCTGCCATCGGTTATGCGCTTGCGGGGGGCTTTATCAACAACCTCGTGATTGCGCCGTTTACGGGGCAGTCTTTGGTCGATTGGGGGCCTATGTTGACAGCGCTGGGTGTGTTGCTCGGTATTTCAGGAGCCCGTGATTATTTGACCCGCAATAAAGGAGAAAGCATTCCTGAGAACGTTTCGGACAAGGGGTGGAAGAGAATGTGGATTCCGATTGTCGGGTGGGCACTTTTCTGCGGCTTCTTTGTCAACTGCGTACTCGCTCCTTACATCAATCTGCGACCAAATGATTGGACGCAATTGACGGCTACTTTAACGGTTATGCTTGGTATTTCCGGTGTGCGTGATGTCGGATTGTTGCCTCAGATTGATGAAGCTGACAAACTGCATATCCAAAAGACAGGCCAAGAAAAAGCTGAGAATTAAAAGAAGGTGCGTTTCAAACGCACCTTCTTTTAATAAACCTTATTTCCAATTGATTAAATTTTTCAAGAAGACATCTACAAAATCGGCGCGGCGGTTTTGATGATCAAGATAATAAGCGTGTTCCCAAACATCTATCGTCATCAAGGGAGTAAGGCCATGTGCAATCGGGTTGTCGGCATTTGAGGTTTTCATGATTTTTAGCTCACCTTTTTTATCTTCGGCGAGCCATGCCCAGCCGCTGCCAAATTGAGAAATGGCAGCTTGCTTAAATTCTTTTTCAAAATTTTCATAAGAGCCGAATGCGGATGCGATTTTTTTTGCAAGGATTTCACTTGGGCGCTTATTGCCGTCTTTTGCAAGGCACGACCAAAAGAAATTGTGGTTAAACACTTGTGCGGCATTGTTGAAGATGGCAGTATATTCGATGTTTTCAGCCGTTTGTTTGATGATTTCTTCCAAAGACATATCTTCAAACTTTGTGCCTGAGATCAATTTGTTTAAATTATCGACATATGTTTGATGATGTTTGTCGTGATGAAAGGTTAAGGTTTGCTCGGACATATATGGTTCCAGAGCATTTTTTGAAAACGGCAAAGGCGCAAGTGTGAACATTTTATTTTTTCCTTTCAATTTTGGTTGTTTTACAATATAGGCATACAAAACCTTTATTGAAGTTCTATATGTATTTTTATCTAAAGTCAAGTTTTGAAAGAATTTGTAGATCCCTTGACCTCATTTTCAGATCCTCGGGACAAGCCCAAGGATGACGAAAATGAGGAGGGATGACAGCTTTGTTTGATTTATCGGGGTTTTCAAGAGGATTTGTTAATAATTATTAACAAGTGCAAGAAATTTATTAACAAATGAAAATTATCGCATTATAGTAAAACCATCAATGAAATTTAAAATTGAAAGGTGAGAAAATGAGAGTTTTGTTAGTTGAAGATGATCATGCCGTTTCACAAAGCATTGAGATGATGCTCAAGAAAGAAGGTATGGTTGTTTATTCGACCGATTTGGGCGAAGACGGGCTCGAAATCGGTAAGGTTTATGACTATGATATCATTATTTTGGATTTGATGTTGCCGGATATGAACGGGTATGAGGTTTTAAGAAGTTTGCGTAATGCCAAAGTCAAAACGCCTGTTTTGATTTTGTCCGGTCTTTCGGAACCGGATAAAAAGGTCAAAGGTTTGGGCTATGGCGCAGATGACTACTTGACAAAGCCATTTGACAGGGCAGAACTTTTGGCGCGTATTAAGGCTGTTGTCAGACGTTCGCAAAATCATCCGACATCGGTGATCCAAACGGGCGATGTTGTTGTGAACTTGGATACGCAAACAGTCAGCGTTGCCGGCAAGCCTTTGCATTTGACAGGCAAAGAATATGGCATTATGGAGTTGTTATCGCTTCGCAAGGGTTCAACTTTGAACAAAGACCAGTTTTTGAACCATTTATATGGCGGTATGGATGAGCCGGAACTCAAGATTATTGATGTGTTTATTTGCAAACTGCGCAAAAAACTTGAAAAAGCTTCGGGCGGAAAAAATTATATTGAAACCGTTTGGGGAAGGGGTTATGTTTTAAGAGACCCCGATGAAGGCAAATAATAAAAAAGAGCCCTGTCATCAGGGCTTTTTTCATAAGGATAAGAAATGGCAGATAATTGTGAGACAAAGAAGAACCTACGTGTTTGTGTTTCGGGCGGGCATCGAGACGGAAACGACCGAAGTTATGTTGAGGAATGTTACAAAATGGGTGAAAAAATCGCCAAGATGGGCTTTTGCCTTGATTACGGTTTTTCAAACACGGGGGTGATGGGCGCTGTGGCGCGCGGTGTGATTGATAACTTTGAAAAAAATAAAGATAAATATCCTGAAGGTGTTCAGCCGATTATCGGTGTGACAACCAAAGAATATTATGAGCTCTACGAAAAAGATGAGATTTTGCAAAAAGTGAGCCAAGTTGTGATTGAAGACAGCTTGGAAAACAGAAAGAATAAGTTGTTGGCAGCGGATATTGTCGTGTTTGCACCGGGCGGGGTCGGCACCTTAGATGAGCTTGCGTATGACTGTGTTGCTATGCAAGACGGATTTTTGAAAAACAAGCCATTTATTATTTACAACATCAACAACTTCTTTTATCACATTTTAGAGACCTTAAAAGAACTCGCGACGACAGGATTTGCAACGCGGATGCCGTTTATTGTGGTGGACGACAGTTGGACGCTTGAAATGGCTTTCAGGCTGATTCAAATGAAGATAAGAGAATGTGCCGACGGCACGGAAGCTTATGCCAACGCAAGACAGCTTGCTTATGAGATGCCCTATTTTATTAAGAGAAAACTCAGCAGCTCTCATAGCATTGAAGAATTGAGCAAGGAAGTTGACGAGATACAGAAAAACGGCACAGCAGCACAAAAAGAATATCTTTCGGGCGAAATAGAGCAAGCTTATCTGGAAAAGGAAATTGAGCGTATGTATGATAGGCTCGCAAAAATCGGAAGCGAGACGGGAATGGTTAGCGAAAAGCTGGCAAACCTTAAAAAATGGAAAAAAGCCGCACTCAAAAAATAGAAAACAAAAAAAACTGCTTGCAATATAAAATAAAATAGGTTAAAAGAAAGCAACTTTAGGTTCCATCGTCTAGTGGTTAGGACGCGGCCCTCTCAAGGCTGCAACACGAGTTCAAATCTCGTTGGAATCACCAACAAAAAAAGCACCCGATTGGGTGCTTTTTTAGATCAGGATCTGTTCTTCTAAAGAAGGGGTGTACCAAGCGGGTTGATACACATCATCTAAAAAAGAAGCCGGCAGGATCGTCTGCTTTGAGGGATCTTCTTTGGCGACAATGGCGACCATCTCATTTTCGATTTGGTCTGCCAGATAGATGTTTCTTTGAAACTCGGGCAGGTTGATTGCCGAGAAGAAGCGGCGCGCCAAAAGATCAAGCACAAGTTCCGAGCCTTCGATGACAAAGCCGGGCTTATAAGTTGTGCTTGAAAGAGTTTTTTCTTCGATAATTGCCCAATGCAGCTCTCTTCCTTGAAGATTGTGCATTTTTTTGATGATTTCTATGTTCATAATTTATAATTTGTCAATAATGCATATTTCTCATGGTATATAGCACAAAAGCATCTT
>DPKR01000108.1 GCA_003542415.1 Alphaproteobacteria bacterium
GCTTTTTGAAGTTTTTTGACCAAGCAATCGGTTGCGGCATATTGAAACGAAGCGCATATATCATTGATGTCTTGCGGCTCTAATTCGGCATGGTTGATATCGCCGTCTTCGCTATACGATTCGATGATTTTTCGCACTGCTGTTTTGAGCCCTGAAAATGAAAGGTTGCAATCGCCGGAACCAATCAAAGGACGGGGCAAAACAAAACGTGTTTCGTTGCCGGAAAGTGCGGCTTTTTCTAAGAGTGGCCCTCCGGGGTAGCCAAGCCCCAACATTTTAGCAACTTTATCAAAGGCCTCGCCGGCCGCATCATCAATTGTTGTGCCCAAACGCTCATATTCGCCGACATCTTTGACAACCAGAATTTGGCAATGTCCGCCTGAAACAAGAAGAAGTAAATAAGGATATGTGACATCATTTGAAAGCCTTGCACAAAGGGCGTGGCCTTCTAAGTGGTTGACGGCAACAAAAGGTTTGTTTAAGGCAAGAGCAATGGCTTTGGCGGCCATCACCCCGACAACAACGCCGCCGATCAGACCGGGACCGGAAGCTGCAGCAATGGCATCAACCTCATTTAAGCTGATGTTTGCATTTCGGACGGCATGCTCGATAATTTCATCAATATGCTCCAAATGGGCGCGCGCGGCAATTTCGGGCACAACACCGCCGAACGCATGGTGCTCTTCTTGGCTCAAGAGAGATTGTCCCAAAATTTCGCGCTTATCACTCACAATCGCACAGGCCGTTTCATCACAGCTGCTTTCTATTCCTAAAACAATCATTAGTATAATCCAATATTTTTGTTGTTATTTAATTTTTTTGACTATAAACTATAAAAACCAAAAAGCAAAGAGTTATATTATTTTAAGGACACAAAAAAATGAGTGAGAAAACTAAAAAAGAAACAAAAAGAGCAATATGGCCGCTTTTTAACACGGTTTTGATTTTTTTGGCGCTCGGCTTGGGTTATGTTGTGATCAATAAAACGCCTGCAGTCAACGGCAACAGCAATGAGGAACAAATCAGACTGCTCCAAAATAAAATAGCACAGCTTGAAAATGTTGTCAGAACATATGGGCAGAAAAAAGAAGAAGTCGGCGCTAAAGATTTGGCTGCGCTCAATGAAAAAATAGACAATGTCGGAAAAATAAATTTAGAGCTCTTGGAAGCAAAAGCCAGTATGGCCTCTGTTGCAGGGGTAACGGAACGTATGGACAGGCTGGAATTTGAAGTTCAAAAATTGGGGCATGTGAGCTCGCAGGGTGCACTCATTTTAACGGCGGCAGGTTTGGTCGAAGAAGCGGCAAAAAAACACGAACCGTTTATGTATGAAGCTTCCGTTTTGGAGGAACTGAGCCGCAATACACCGATGGAAAAAAGTGCACACACCATTGCTGAAATTGCTGTTAAGGGATTGCCTTTAAGAGAAGATTTGATTGAAAAATTTATCAAAATATATGAACTGAGCTTTGTGGCGCAAAAAGAACCCAAAGCCGAAAATTTGCCCGTTCTTGAAAGCAATGCAAGCTCGGCACCTCAAAGCTGGGTTGAGAAATTAAAAGAAAAAATCAGCTCTCTGATTGTTGTCGAAAGAATAAAAGAGCCCGGCGAAATTGCCGAGGAAAATGAAAACGCAAGTGATTTTGATGAGGTTTATCGTCTTGTCAGAAACGGTGAATTTGAAACAGCAATTTTGAAAATGAATGTGAACCCGAAATATCAGACGGAAAACTTTGAAGTTTGGATTGAGGAAGTGAGAGCCGAAAAAGTTTTTGACAAGGAAATGTCAAAAATCAAAGCATTAACGCTCGGGGTTATGAAGGCTCAAGATTTGAAATAGGTGACAGATGAAAAAAGCAATATCTCTCTTTTTTATTTTATGTGTTGTTTTAAGCGCGCTCGTTTTCGGCATTGATAAAGGTTCAAAGGTTTTGATTCAATCGGCCTTTTTTGCGGAAAAAATGCCGATGTGGAGGTTTGTTCTTGCTATCGGGGCGGTGGCTTGCGTTGTGTTTTTGGTTGTCGGGAAAATGATTGAAGCGCTTCAATCTCAGATAAACGAAAATGTTTTAAGATCAAATGCTCTGCGCGCAAATGTTAAAATGAAAAAAAGCGATGTCGATGAGGCATTGCTTTTGCTTTTAAAAACGATGACCGCAACAACGGAAGGGGATTTAAAAGCAGCAAGAGAGCATTTGAAGGCTTTGCAAAAAGTGATTGGAAAAGGCGAAATGACAGACTTTTTGGAGCTCAAAATCTTAAAAGGCGAAAAAAACTTTGATGCGGCACAAAAACTTGCAATCAAACTTGCTCAAAACAAAGAGAGCGAGTTGGTGGGGTTAAAAAGTCTGATTGAAACCTCTGCCAAAAAGAAAGATTATGAAAAAGCCTTGCAATCGGCAAACAGAGCATTTGAAACAAGACAAGATCTTTATTGGGTGATTGAAAATACGTTTCATTTGAGAGCTTTTGCATCTGATTGGCGGGGCGCGTTGGAGGTTTTGGAAACAGGCTTGAAGAAAAAGATGGTTACCCCCGAACGATATGCCCTTCTCAAAGCAATGGCGTTTTATGAAATAGGGTTGCAGGAAAAGAAAGA
>DPKR01000056.1 GCA_003542415.1 Alphaproteobacteria bacterium
CCGTCAAGCAAATATGAACCTGAAGTTGGGGTATCCAAACAGCCTAAAATATTCATCAGCGTTGATTTGCCGGAGCCTGATGGCCCCATGATGGCCACAAACTCGCCTTTTTCGATTTTAAGGGTGATGCCTTTCAAAATCTCTAAATCAAAACCATCTAAAGGGTATGATTTATGAATATCTTTTAAATCAATCAACGCCATCAGCTTTCTCCTTTAGCGCGGCATTCTAAGACGTGCCTTGCCCTCTTTTTCGGCAGATTTTTTAGAAACGATGACAGTGTCTCCCGCTTTGATTTTATCGGAGATAATTTCGGTGTTGTTGTCATCTGAAATGCCTTCCGTGATGTTAATGCGTTCGGGGGTGCCCTTATTTAAGATCCAGATGCCTTTTTCCTGATAGCGAGCGTTTTCATCCATATAAAAACGTAAGGCAGCATTTGGCACCAACAAGGCATCATCTTTTTCAGCCGCGACGATTTCAACATTTGCCGTCATGCCTGGTTTGAGCTTCAAATCAGAGTTGTCAATACCGATGATGACGCTGTATGTCACCACATTTGATGTGGTGATGGCCTCGTTTCGAACCTGCTTGACTTCGCCTAAAAATGTGTCATTCGGGAAGCTGTCAACATTGAAGAACACCTTTTGCCCGACAGCGACTTTTGAAATATCGGCTTCAACAACGGAAGCTTCAATTTCCATTTTTGTTAAGTCTTCGGCAACCGAGAAAAGTTCCGGTGTTGAAAAGCTTGCGGCAACTGTTTGGCCGACTTCAACCGATTTGGAAATCACAATGCCGTCAACGGGGGAGGTGATTTTGGTGTATTTGAGCTCCGTCTCGGCAGATTTTAAGGAAGCCTCAGCCTGTTTGACCTGTGCTTTTTGGAGCGCGAGTTGTGCAACGGCGTTGTCATAATTGCGCTGAGCGGATTCAAGCTCTTTATCGGTGGAATATTTTGAGTCTTTTAATTTTTTGATACGGTTTAAGGTTTTTTGATAGTAAATAATGTCATTTTCCTGAACTTGCACTTGTGCTTTGGCTATTTCTAAAGCGGCCTCACGTTGGGCAACGGTGGCTTCAAAAACATCGGGGTCAATCAAGGCCAAGAGTTCGCCCTCTTTGACCTCAGAGTTGTAGTCAACATAAATTTCTTTGATTGTGCCCGAAACCTGTGTGCCGATGGTGACTGTTGATAAGGGGTTAATAACACCCGAAGCTGTGACCATCTGCTTAATATGACCGGTTTGAACTTTGGAAGTGACAAGCTCTTCTTTTTCGCCTTTTTTCTTTGCAAAATAAAATACGGCCAAGAGCGCAACAATGGCAACAACAATCCATTTGATATATTTTTTCATAAAGTTTTCCTCATCAAAAATGAATGCACGAAATATATAACGAAAATAAGGTAAAAAAAGTTCATTTTCCAGAATTTTTTTTGAAATATTCAATTTGATAAATATATGATTTTTCTTATAAATATATAAGATGTTTCACGTGAAACATAAGGGCTTGACATGGCTTTTGCCATTGATATAATGCGCGATACATTTAATTTAGGTTTATGTCAAATTTTTAATTTATATAGATATGTCGCAAATTTCATTTATCAGACGAAAGGAAGATGTTATGGCAGCAACGAAGATATTGTTGCATAATATCGCTTCTGATTATCAGTTTTTAGAGGATCCTCAATTAGGGTATTTATTTGATCAAGAAACAGGCAAAGAGACACCTGCGTGGGTTGGTAAAGTGCGTGTGAATATGATTACATGTCTTAAAGGTATACGTGACTTTATGCTTGTTTTTGATGAGGTTGAAGGATGTCTTTTCTTGGATTTTTACTATTTCAGATTGGGATGGTGGGTTTTTAAAGCCTCAGATGATGTATCTTATTGCAATCGTTTTATGCAATGCGAGAGTGGAAAAGATTATTTAGGCTCATGGCTGAAAATTAGCTATAAAAAAGCTTGCCTGAGTGAACAAGATGTTTATAAGCTCTTGTATCGTTGCAAAAGGTACGGCAAAAAACAAATTTTTTCCATCAATCTGAAGGTGAATGAAACAAGAGAAGTGGTTTGGTTAGTCAGATCTCTTGAAGGCTTGTTGACAGTGCATGTTTTGTCAGGAGATATTGAAAATGCGTATGATTGCGATGTGTTTCTTGATCTTCAAAAAGGTGAAAATTATGCATTGTTTGATATCAATACATGGAACATTCAAGACGTTAAAAAACTCTATGCCGTTCAATTTGATGGTCAAAAAATTGTGCAGAAACGTTTATCATGTGCTGAGTTAAAATTGCCAGACCTTGCCAATCTTTATCCAATTGAAAAAATCAAAGATCCTTGTTTAACTGCGTTGTAAAAAAAGAGAGCAAAAAGCTCTCTTTTTTTATTTATACTAGAGAGTGGTTCAACGCACTTGTTAATGACAGAAGAAATGAGGGTTAGAATCTGAAGTCGCGTTCGCCTTGATTGATGGCTGTTAGGTATTTTTGCGTTAGTTCTTTGACTTTTTCGCTTTTTACGCGATTTATTTCGCGCGCAATCAGGGCTTCGCCAACCTTTCTTGTTTCAGGTGAGGCATAGTCAACCAAAAACTCTTTTAAGGTGAGCAAGGCATTCGGGTGGCAACAGTTCAAAATCTGCATTTTTTTGCATAAATCCATAAATCTGTCGCCCGTGCGTCCGGCGCGATAGCAAGCTGTGCAAAAGCTCGGGATATAATCCATTTCCATGAGCCATTTGACAACTTCATCAAGCGAGCGTTGATCGCTGACATCAAACTGTTCGCTATCATGCGGGCGTTCCTCTTTTTCATAGCCGCCGACAGAGGTGCGCGAACCGCCTGAAATTTGCGAAATACCGTAGTGTATGACACGTTCGCGGCAGGCTTGACTTTCACGGGTTGAAATAATCATGCCTGTGTAGGGGGTTGAGATGCGTGTGCAAGCGATGATTTTTGCAAAAATATCATCATCAATGCCGTGCAAAAAGGCTTTCGGATCGATGTCTGCCGCGTGTTTGAGCCGAGGGAATGAGATGGTGTGCGGGCCGACACCGAATCTGGCCTCTAAATGCTCGGCGTGCATCAAAAGACCGGCAAATTCATATTTGTAAGATTCGAGCCCAAACAAAACGCCCAACCCGACATCATCAATGCCGCCCTCCATGGCGCGATCCATTGCTTCTGTGTGATAGCAATAGTTATGCTTCGGGCCGGTTGGATGCAAGTATTCATAAGATTCTTTGTTATAAGTTTCTTGAAACAAGATATATGTGCCAATGCCGGCATCAGCCAACTTTTTATAGTTTTCGACCGTTGTGGCGGCAATGTTGACATTTACCCTGCGGATAGCGCCGTTTTTGTGGTGAATAGAATAAATGGTTTTGATGCAATCCAAAATATATTCAATCGGGTTGTTGACAGGATCTTCACCTGCTTCAATGGCAAGGCGTTTGTGGCCCATATCTTGAAGCGCGATAACCTGCTCGCGGACTTCTTCCTGGGTCAGCTTTTTACGCGGCATTTCTTTGTTTTTGGCATGATACGGGCAATATCTGCAGCCGTTGACGCAATAGTTTGAAAGATAAAGCGGGGCAAACAAAACAATGCGGTTGCCGTAAAAATCTTTTTTGAATTGCTCGGCCAAAGCAAACATTTCATCGTTTTTATCTTTGAGCTCGCAGGCAAGCAACACACTCGCTTCGCGGTGGTTCAAACCTTTGCGGAGTTTGGCTTTTTCTAAGATTTCATCGATTAATTTGGCATTGGTTTTGTTTTGCTCGGCAAACTCAAGCGTTGCCAAGATTTCTTCATGGCTGATAAACTCTTCAGCCTTAGAGGATTTGGGGTTATACATATATCTTCCTTTCTTATGGGTCAGAAAAAAATCTTTCCCGTCAGTTACAAGTTAAAAACTTAAAGTTTGGAATAAACCGTTTGGGTAGAAACATCTTTTAAGGCGCCGATTTTGCCCGACATTGCAGAGATCACATCTTGCGGGGCATCAACAGCAATGGAGATGATGTTGATGGCTTTAGGCTTATAGGGCAAGCCCATGCGGCCGATGATATACTGCCCGTATTCATGCAAAATCTCGTTGATTTTTGCAGAAGATGCGCGGTCTTTAACCAAAATCGCAATGATGGCAACACGTGTTTCCATAAGTTTTATTCCTTTCTTTGAAGAAGATTTATAATCATTGAAGTTTTAAGTGTCAAGAGTTGTTCTTTTTTATTAAGCTTGTTTTTTAAAAATTTTTGCTGTATTGTAAGAAAAATTTGATGGAGAAGAAGATGCGTTTAAAAACAATTGTTTGTTCAGGGGTTAACGAAAAAAACAGTATTGATGAGGCTGTTCAATTTTTGAAACAATATCCGAATGTTGAGTTTGGGGTGCAATGTTCGCCAAAAAAAGCAGGCTTTGGCACAGCGCGTTATGCTTGGCTCAAAGAACTTTCTTCAAAGCTTGATGAACAAAAAATTAAATGGCGTGTGGCGCTCCATTTGAATGAGGGGTTTGTGACCTCTTTTTGCGAAGGCAAAGTGGCCGATGAAGTTGCTGAACTCTTAAAAGAAAGCGAGGCGATCGGGCGTTTGCAACTCAACTTTAAGATCGGGCGAGAGGTGTTCGGCACCAAAAAAGTGCCTGATATTCATCTGCTTACAAAATCAATCAACGAGGTTCAAGGCCACCAAATCATTGTTTCGGCCAGCAATGCGAATTTGGCATATATTCAAAAGATGCATTATCAAGGTTTGAAATTTGACGCGCTTTTTGATGATTCGTTTGGTGAGGGGATTTTGCCCGATGTGCGGAAATCTCCGCTTTTTGATGATGTGTTGCAAGGATATGCCGGCGGGATTTCGCCTGAAAATGTTGTGGGCGAGCTTGGAAAAATAGCAAAGGTTGCAAACACTGATGTGTTTATTGATGCCGAAGGCAAGCTCAAAGAAGATGGGACATTTTCATTTGAAAAAGCGGCAAGATATGTGCAAAATGCGCTAAATTGGCAACAATTTCAAGGTTTACAGCAATTTCAAGCAAAAGGCGGGCAAGAAAAATAATTTGTAGATGCTTTGACGATTCCTGACGGAATCGAGGCGTGACTTTTTATTTTTCGTTTCTTGCTTTTTCAAGCTTTTTGAGGAGCATGTTTCGTTTCAAGCGGCTCAAGTGGTCGATATATAAAATGCCGTCTAAGTGGTCGATTTCATGTTGCAAGATAACAGACAAATAGTCTTCAGCCTCAATTTCTTTTTCGGAACCGTTTTTATCTTGATAACGGACTTTGATTTTTTGATGGCGCTCAACATCGGCTCGTTGGTTGGGTAAAGACAAGCAACCCTCGCAAAAGAAAATCGTTTCTTCGGATTTATAAACAATTTGCGGGTTGACTAAAGCCATCGGATTGCCTTTTTGATGGTTGCCGTTTTCATCTTCTTCCTGTTCGGCGTCAAGGACAATTATGCGCTTTGAAACACCAACCTGAGGAGCGGCAAGACCTGCGCCGTGATCAGCATACATTGTTTCCAGCATATCGCTTAAAAATGTGCGCAAATCATCATCAAATTTTGTGACAGGTTCGGCTTTTTGACGCAAAATCGGATCAGGATATTCATATAAAGGCAAAAGACTCATTTCTTTATTTCCTTACAGCGTGGGCAATCTGATCTAAAAGGGCATTGACCATTTTGGGTTCGTTCTTTGAAAAGAAAGCATAAGCCAAATCAACATATTCTTGAATCAAAACTTTGGTGTCAATGTCTAAAGTGTTGGTGAGCTCATAAACCGCGCAAAGGAGAAGGGCCTGCATGGTGCCGTTCATTTTATCAAAATCCCACTTTTCGTTTAAGTAAAGGTTTAAGGATTTTTCCAAAAGCTCTTTTTTGGCGTGCACACCTTTGACAAGAGATTCAAAATATTCGACATCAATGGGGGAAATTTCAACCATTTCTTCTGTTTTCGATGAGTTATCTTCATCAATGACATAGCGGCCGATTTTGCCTTCTTTAAAATCTTGAATGACCTCATCAATGGGAAGTTCGCCAAAATGTGCCATATAAACGGCTTGGACGGCGGCTAAACGTGCACCGGATTTTTTGCGGATTTTTCTTGAGACAAATTTCATGTGTGTTAATCCTTCTTTTCTATCACAGGCTTGACGAGCTCATCAATTGTGCGGACGAACTCTTCAAAATCCTTAATTTCTTTAAAGTCTTTATAAACAGAAGCAAAGCGGATATAAGCAATAT
>DPKR01000019.1 GCA_003542415.1 Alphaproteobacteria bacterium
CGATCCTAAAGATATTTTAATCGTGCGGCGTTTTCTTTTTTCAAAATATTTAAACAATCAGTTGAAATGTTGTCGCAGATCAACAGCTAAGGATAGATTGTTGATGCTGAAAACATTTGCCGAATCACTACGTCAATATAAAGAAAAAAATATGATTAGTGTTTGTGGTTGTGGGCTTTTAAAATATCTGAAATATCTTTTTATCATAAAAAAATATTAGAGTGTGCTTAAAATCTTTTGCCCGAAATCGATGGTATATTGATTGTTCTTTTCTGATGCTAATGCTCTGTTGAAAACGCCGAGCGCGAGCTCTCTGAACTCCGGTTTTGCTTTGATAATGCCTTGCATTGCTCTGTAAATCCATGTGATTGATTCGTGATTGTTATTGCATTCGCTCAATGCAAAATAAAAAATATCAAACACATCGTTTGCAAATTCAGGTTGTTCGCTCACAATTGTTTGAAACAAACGATAGCTCTGCGAAAGAGAATATGATTCACTCTTATCTGATTTTAAGGCGAGTCTCATGGTTTCAAAAATTTGAGGTGCGTATTGCGGGCGTGTTTTAAGCAAAGCGCGCAGAGTTTCCGTTGCAGATAAAATGCTCGCATATGTGTTTTGGGGAGATTGCAAGGCTTCTTTGTATGTTTCAAAAGTTTCGCTTACAAAGTCAGGATCATCTTCAATGAGTTCAGCCAAGTGTTCGTATGCGGTAATAAGAGAATGTTCGGTATTTTTTTCTGATTTCAAAACAGCCGATAAAGTTTTTAAAACATCAGTCATCAGTTCGGAATGGTTTGCCCCAACTTCTCCGACTTTTTCATAAATCCATGAATATACATCTTTGCTTTTTGCAATGCCACGAACGATATTTGTATAATCTTTATCTGCCATTTTTTTATCCTTTAATTACTTGCATATGGAGATATATTTTTTTATCTGGAATGTCAAGATAAAAAGTCTTCATAAATCGGAAATTGGTGGCATAAGGCAATCATTTCTCTTGCCGTATTTTTGATTACTTCTTGTTCGTTTCCTTTCACAAGTGCGTCCATCACATCAGCAATAGCGTTGCCGATTTTTTCAAATTCAGCTTTCCTAAATCCGCGAGTTGTTCCTGCAGGAGTGCCCAATCTGATGCCTGAAGTGATTTTTGGCGGCTGAGGGTCAAAAGGAATGGCGTTTTTGTTGCAGGTGATATGCGCTTTTTCCAAAGCAGATGCAACCACATCGCCGGTTAAGTTTTTCGGCCTTAAATCAACAAGAAGCAAATGTGTATCCGTTCCGCCGGAAATCAGTTTAAGCCCTCTTTTTTCAAGCGTTTGGCCTAAAACTTTCGCGTTTTCTATCACATTTGAAGCATATTTTTTAAATGAATCGTTTAAATCTTCTTTGAAACAGACGGCTTTTGCGGCAATTACATGTTCCAAGGGTCCGCCCTGCGTGCCCGGAAAGACGGCAGAGTTGATTTTTTTTGCTATTTCCTCGTTGTTTGTTAAAATCATGCCGCCGCGAGGTCCGCGCAATGTTTTGTGCGTTGTTGTCGTTACAACATCGGCAAATTCCAGCGGGTTCGGGTGCAATTTGGCGGCAACAAGACCTGCAAAATGGGCCATATCTACCATTAAATAAGCACCGACCTTGTCTGCAATTTTTCTAAAACGTGCAAAATCGATTTGCCGCGGATATGCCGAACCGCCTGCGATAATGAGCTTTGGTTTGTTTTCTATGGCAAGTTTTTCCACTTCGTCATAATCAATAAGCCCCGAATCTTCTTTAACACCGTATGAAACAGCATTAAGCCACTTACCTGAAATAGAAACCTTTGCCCCGTGTGTTAAATGTCCGCCGGCACTCAAGCTCATACCTAAAATTGTGTCGTGAGGCTGTAAAAGGGCTAAATAAACAGCAGTGTTTGCCTGGCTTCCGGAATGTGGTTGCACATTGGCAAAACCAGCATTAAACAGCTTTTTTGCACGCTCGATGGCAAGTGTTTCAATCTCATCAACATTTTCGCATCCGTGATAATAGCGTTTGCCGGGGTATCCTTCGGCATATTTGTTTGTTAAAACGGAACCTTGAGCCTCCATCACCGCTTTTGAAACATAATTTTCAGAGGCAATCAGCTCAATTTGTTCGAGTTGGCGAATTTCTTCTTTTTTGATGATGTCAAAAATTTCTTTATCTTCTGTTTCAAGGTTTTGTTCAAAATCCATTTTTTTTATTCCTTATCTAGTTTATCGAGCCTTTTTTGGTGTCTGCCGCCTTCAAATGAAGTGTTTAAGAATATTTTTATATACGAAACAACCTCATCAAAGCTCATTGTTCGTCCGCCAAAAACAATCACATTTGCGTTGTTGTGTTTTTTTGCCATTTCCGCAACAAACTGATTGTAAAGCAGGGCAGCTCTGATACCCTTATGTCTGTTTGCTGCAATGGATATTCCGACGCCTGTTCCGCAGATTAAAACGCCAAGCTCGGCTTTTTTTGAGAGTATATATTCTGCCATTTTATCCGCATAATCTGGATAGTCTACCGAATCGGCGGAATAAGTTCCCAAGTCATCAATATTTAAACCTTCTTGTTTGAAATAATCAACCAACTTGTTTTTTAATTCAAATCCGCCGTGATCTGAGGCAATTGCTATTTTCATATTATTCCTTTCGCTTTCTTTTCTATACTTAACTATAAATAGGCATTAAATAAAAGTGTTTTTTTGAAGTTTTTAAAAAAAATTGCAAAAAATGCAAAAAAAGTATTGACGAGCGAAAAAATATTTGTATATATGGAAATCACCGCAAGGGTATCAGGATGGCCGGTTGGCAGAATGGCTTATGCAGAGGACTGCAAATCCTTTTATATCGGTTCAATTCCGGTACCGGCCTCCAATTATTCCGACTTAGCTCAG
>DPKR01000072.1 GCA_003542415.1 Alphaproteobacteria bacterium
TATTCACGTTTTTGGCACAAGTTTTTATATGATTGCGGATTTGTGCCGACCAAAGAACCCTATAACAAACGCACTTCACATGGTATGATTTTGGCCGAAAACGGCGAAAAAATGAGCAAGTCACGCGGCAATGTGATCAATCCGGACGATATTGTTGAAAATTATGGCGCAGATACATTCCGCCTTTATGAAATGTTTATCGGCCCGTTTGATCAGGCAGCCATGTGGTCAGATGAAAGTTTGATGGGTGTTTATCGCTTTGTTTCGAAAGTTTATACGTTGTTTAAAAAGGTTTATCGCAATGAAGATGTGCCAATGACAGACGCGGATTTGCGCGCGATGCATAAGTGCATTTTAGATGTGACCGAACGTATTGACCAGATGAAATTCAACACTGCTGTTTCATCGCTGATGACTTATGTGAATCATTTGTCTTCAATGAAGATGATTCCGGCACAGATGTATGAAACACTCTTAAAACTTTTGAGCCCGTTTACACCGCATTTGGCAGAAGAGATGTGGGCGCGTCTCGGCAATAGCGGAAGCGTTGTGCTGACAAGTTGGCCGATTGGTGATAAAAAGCTTGCGCAAGATGATGTTGTGACAATTGCCGTTCAAATCAACGGTAAGATGCGCGGCACAATCGAAATGCCAAAAGACAGTGACGACGAAGAAGTTAAAAAAGCGGCACTTTCTCTTGAAAATGTTGCGCGCCAAACAGCCGAATCGGGTGTCAAAAAAATCATAGTTGTTAAAAATAGGATTGTGAACATTGTGGCATAAATTAAAAATATTATCTCTTGTTTTTGTGCTCAGCGCATGTGGCTTTGAGCCTTTATATGTTGAGCGTCAATCAGGCGAAAAATGGTATTATAAGGGGGAGTTTGATACCTCTATTACCGAAGAAATTGCGCAAATCAAGGTTGAGCCGATTGCAGACAGAATAGGTCAAATGGTTCGAAACGATTTGCTTGACAGCTTCACGCCAAAGGGGATGCCGGATAAACCGAAATATCGTTTAGAGATAACAAATATTCGAAAAGACACGGCAAAACAGGCAATGCGCGATGATATTACAGCAACACGCGAACGCGTGGAATACCATTTAACATACACTATGTTTGATGCATCAAGCGGGGAAAAGCTCGTGAGCGGTGATACACTTGCGCTTTTGGGTTATGATATTATGGCTAATCCTTATTCAACAACATTTTCTTTGAAAAAAATCGAAAAAGATGCGGCTAAAATTATGGCAAATGATATTTCGCTTCGAATAGGTGCCTATTTCCACTCTGTTTTAACAAAACGTGGCAATCCGAATGAACTTTAAACAGACAGATATTGATAGATTTTTAAAATCACCGGATGAAAAGGTGAAATGCGTGCTTTTGTTCGGCACAAATGAGGGGATGATTGCAAACCTTTCACAAAAATTTATGAAAACGGTTTGTGACGATTTAAATGATGCCTTTCGTGTCAGCATTATGCAAATGGAGAACATAGAAGATGATGTGGGGACGCTTTATGCCGATTATAATGCCACTTCATTGATGGGCGGACGCCGAGTGATTTTGATTAAAGATGTGAACAACAATTTGACGAAAACATTGAAAGATTTGCTCGCAAACAGCATGTCTGATACGTTTCTTGTGATGACATCTTCGAGTATCAATACAAAATCTTCGCTTGTTAATTTTTTGAAAGATGAAGATTTTGCTGCTGTTATCGGTTGCTATGAAGATAGGGCGGAAAACATCAGTTCTTATGTTCGGGGGTATTTTTTAGAAAACCATGTTACAATTGCAAGCGATGCGCTTGAGCTTTTGTGTGCACGATTGTCTACAGACAGAAAGGCAAGTTTGAACGAACTCGAAAAACTCATGACCTATATCGGCTCAAAGCGCAATGTGACCATTGAAGATGTTCAAAAGGCAGTGAGCGACACATCCGGGAGCTCGGTTGAAGATTTGTGCTATTTTGTTGCGGGGGGGCAGAGTGAAAAGGCAGTTAATGCTTATCAAGCTCTTATAAATGAGGGTGAAGAACCTGTGATGTTGCTTCGAAATTTGACATATCATTTCTTGAAGTTGATTAATTGTGCGGCAACAATCGAATCGGGCAAAACAGCTGAGATGGCAGCATCTTCGCTTCGTCCGCCTTTGATGTTTTATCGAAAATCTGATTTTACGATGCAGCTTAAAATATGGAAACGACAACCCCTTTTAGATGTTCTTTCTTTGCTTTATAAGGCTGAGCGCGATTGCAAAACGACAGGATACCCGAGCGAAGAAATTGCAAGTTGGAGTGTGTTGCAGATTTCCGGTGCCGCTCGCAAGTTAAAACTCGTATAATGGTCAACTGCTTGAAACTTTTTCGCTCGTGTACCTTTTTTGTACACATCGCTCAAAAGTTTGCAGCGTATTTGACTCATTATCCGAGTTTTAAGAAAACGGTTTTTAACTTAGCAAAAAGACCCGAATGAACGGGGCTTTCTTTTATTCAAATTTTTCGGCAATCAGGATGACGCCGTCTTTGACATCTTTAATTTTGACTTTAGCGCCTTTTTTTAAGGGTTCGTCAATTTCCACAAGCCAAAACGAATCGCCGACTTTGGCTTTTGAGCGGCCGTCAACGACATCTTCGGATAAATTATAAACCTTGCCGATGTAGGCGCCAGCCATATCGTTTAAGTATTTGTATTTTTCGGGCACTTTTGTTTTGTTCAAAACTTTGGCATAAGCATACCATCCGATTCCCGAAAAGGCAGCCGAAATGAGCGCAAACAAAACGAGCGTTTCGGTGGCCGTTAGTGTGAAAACGGAAATCAAAATCCCCATCACAAAAGCGGCAAAACCAAACCAAATCAGATATGTGCCCGGCACAAACATTTCAGCCAAGACGAACAAAAGCCCGATGGCAAACCAGCTTAAATAGCCCATTTGAGTGATAAAGTCCATTGTTTGTGTCCTTTCTATTTTGTTTTCTTGATGTCTTTGTCTTTAATTACTTCTTTCGTGATTTCGGCAATTGAGGCAAGCGAACCGGCCACATTTGTGAAATCTGCCGGCAACATCAAAAGTTTTTGATTGGGCGAGGTGACAATGCCTTGCAATGCTTCAATATATTTTTGGCCTAAGAAGTAGTTGAGAGCTTGCTGATTGCCTTTTGCGATAGCATCAGACAACACAGTTGTTGCCAAGCTTTCGGCATTTGCCAAACGCTCTCTTGCTTCAGCCTCGCGAAAGGCGGCTTCTTTTTTGGCTTCAGCATCTAAAATAACGGATTGTTTTTCAGCCTCCGCAGATAAAATCATGGCTTGTTTTTCACCTTCTGCTTTTAAGATTTCAGATTGGCGGACACCTTCTGCTTCCAAAATGGCGGCACGTTTGTCACGTTCGGCTTTCATTTGTCGCGCCATTGAATCAATCAAATCTTTCGGCGGGGTGATGTCTTTGATTTCAACACGTGTGACTTTAACGCCCCAAGGAACGGTTGCTTCATCAACAACAGACAAGAGTTTGTGATTGATGGCATCGCGCTGAGATAAGAGCTCATCAATTTCCATTGAGCCTAAAACCGTTCTGATGTTTGTCATAATCAAATTCAAAATTGCGGTGTTTAAATCGCGCACTTGGTAAGCTGCATTGGCTGCATTTTGAATCTGGAAAAAGAGAACACCGTCAACACGAACCATGGCGTTATCTTTGGTGATGACATCCTGAGAGGGTACATCTAAAACCTGCTCCATACGGTTGATTTTTGCACCGATTTTTTCGATAATCGGGATAACAAGGTGAAAACCCGGTTTTAAAGTGCGTGTGAAACGACCGAAACTTTCAATGGTGTATTCATAGCCTTGGCGCACAATAACAACCGATTTTGCTAAAATAAATAAAACAAGTATTAAAAGTATGACGGCAAATTGCATAATATATCTCCTTTGTTGAACAAAATGATGCTTTTATTTTGGACTTTTTATAGCGTTTTTCAAGAAAATTTATGTTTTAATACAAAACTTTATCGCCTAGTTTGATGCCGTGTTTTTTGACTTCGCCGGCGTTGAGCTCAATGACATATGCTGAGGGTTTTAAGGTCGGGCGAATCGTTTTCAAACTTAAAGGTTCGGCATTTTGATAAATGGCAATGATTGTTTTGTTTTCATCTAAAAAGAGCATATCAAGAGAAATTAAGGTGTTTTTCATCCACATGGCAATAGGCTGTGGGTGTGTTTGATCAAAAACAAAAATCATGCCGGAATTTATATTCAAATGCTCGCGGTGCATCAAACCTTTGATCATTTTATCGCTTGTGTCTGCCACTTCAACAAAATAGGTGATTTCCCCGTTTGATGTTTGGATGGTGATTGGGGCTAAATCTTTGTTGTTGCAAGCGCTGAGCAAAAATATGAAGCTCAAAAGTTGGATAAGTTTTTTCATGTTATTCCTTATAAAAAGAATCGGTAGATCCCTTGACGATATCTACGATATCGAGGGATGACAATTGTTTTATAGTTCAATTTTGTAAAAATTGATTTAAAAACTTTCTTTTTTCGTTGTTTTTATCAGGCATTTGTGACAGGATAAAGGAAAATATGTTGATTTTTTTTAGGAGACGATTATGTTCAAAAAAATTGTTGTTTTGGTTGCCGTTTTGGGGCTTAGCGCGTGTGCCGGTTCATCTTATTGCAAACACAAAAGGGGCGAAGATGTTGAAGTGCGTGCGGTTAAAACAATCCCCGTTCAAAAACTCGGTGTGAAGGTTGTTGACAGAGCGCCCGTGAAAATCAAACAAGAACCGAGCGTTTCTTATTTAGCTTCAACTCTTTATTTTGCAGACGGGAGCGCAGCTTTGAGTGCTAAAGACCGAAAAGAATTGAAGCAAATTGCTTATTTGGCAAAAGAAAAAAATGCAAAACTGACGGTTTACGGCTATGCTTCCAGCAGAACGCGCGATACGGATATTCCAACACATAAGTTGATTAACTTTAATGTTTCATATGAGCGTGCAAAAAATGTGGCGAATTTCCTGATTAAAAATGGTGTTAAAGCTCAAAATGTTTCGTTTGAAGCTCTTTCCGACAGCAAGCCTATTTATTCCGAATCTATGCCTTTAGGTGAAAAATTAAATCGCCGTGCCGAAGTTTTTGTGAATTACTAAAAGAGAAAAAAATTGTTTGACGACGCATTGTCCCTTTTAGGCAAAAAGTGGGTGTACCAAAAAGCTGATGAAAATCAGGTAGAGTTTTTGGTGCAACGTTTGGGTTTGCCTTATGCAGTGTGTCGTGTTTTGGCTTTGCGCGGAGTGAAGGCCGAATCGGCTGAACTCTTTTTGGACCCGAAACTTCAAACATTGATGCCTAATCCGTCTTGTTTGAACGATATGGATAAAACGGCTGCGTTTTTGGCTGATGTGATTGAAAAAAAAGAAAAGGTCGGAATTATCGGCGACTATGATGTTGATGGGGCAACATCTTCGGCGCTTTTGAGACGTTTTTTAGAGTTTTTCGGCGTGTCGGTTGCCGTGCATATTCCCGAGCGCGATGAAGGATACGGTCCGAGCAAAAAAGCTTTTGATGAATTTGAGTTTCAAGGTATCAAAAATGTGGTAACGACCGATTGCGGCACAACGGCATTTGATGTTTTGGGCGAGGCTGCTACACGTGGTTTTAAGATTGTGGTTTTAGATCATCACGAGGCAGAAACAAAATTGCCTGATGTGTTGGCGGTTGTGAACCCGAAACGTTTGGATGAGCAAAATGATTATCCGTATTTGAAATATATGGCGGCCGTCGGGGTGGTGTTTTTAACGCTTGTTGCGGTCAATCGCGAGCTCAAAAACAGAGGATTTTATGAAAAACATGAAAAACCGGATTTGATGCGTGAACTTGATTTGGTGGCGCTCGGAACGGTTTGTGATGTGGTGCCTTTGCTGGGGCTAAACAGGGCTTATGTGAAGCAAGGTTTGAAGGTTATTTCAAATCGCACAAATTTAGGGCTCACCACTTTGATAGATAATTCAGGTATCAGTCAAAGGCCGACTGTTTATCATTTGGGTTTTGTTTTGGGGCCGCGTATTAATGCGGGCGGCAGAGTGGGCGATTCATCTATCGGGCACAAACTTCTTTGCACAAGCAGCCCGTCGGAAGCGCTGGAACTTTCTCAAAAACTCAATGGGTTTAATGCTGAACGCAAAGATATTGAAGCGCATGTTTTAAGCGAGGCTTTGGAACAATTAGAAGGGTGTCCTCAAAAATACCCGATGGCGTTTGTTTATGGCAAAACATGGCACCAAGGGGTGATCGGTATTGTTGCCGGCAAACTAAAAGAACGCTACAATCTGCCATCGTTTGTGATGAGTGTTGAAGCAGATGAGGTCAAAGGTTCTGCGAGATCTATCAGCGGGCTTGATTTGGGGGCGCTCATTATGACCGCGAAAGAAAAAGGGATATTGACCAAAGGCGGCGGACATATGATGGCAGCCGGTTTTTCATTAAATGAAGATCGAATCGAAGATTTTAGAAAATTTGTCGGTGAATACATTAAAGAAAAATTGCCTGATGAAGCCTTAATGCCGACGATTGATTTTGATGCAGTGCTTGATTTGGGTGGTGCAAATTTAGATTTGGCTGAAAAATTGGAAATTTTGGCGCCGTTCGGTGCAAACAATCCGGAGCCTAAGATTGTGATTGAAAATGTGAAAATTATTAAGCCGATGATTGTTGGTGAAGATCATGTGAAGTGTTTGCTTTCAAACGGGCGCTCAAATGCGCTCAAGGCAATTTGTTTTAAATGTGCGGACAATGAAGTGGGTAATGCGCTTTTAAACAGCAAAGACGGCAAATTTGATGTGCTCGGTACACTCCGTGTTGACAGCTTCATGAACAACAAAAATATACAACTAACCATTGAAGATATGAAAAGGATTGAAAATGACTAAGAGAAGAAGAAAAAAATATATTCCCGTGCCTGAAAAGAAGCCCTCTCTTTTAAGGCGTTTTTTTGGACGTCTGAAAACTTATTTGTTTACAGGTATTTTAGTCACCGCGCCGGTTGGTATCACTTTTTATATTTCATATAAATTGATTATCTATATTGATAAATGGTCAAATGCGATTATTCCGCCTAAGTTCCGTTTGAATGAATATCTGCCTTTTGATATGGAGATTCCGGGTCTTGGGGTGATGATTATTATTGCCGCGCTTATTTTAATCGGTATGTTTACGACAGGCTTTGTCGGGCGCTTCTTTGTGCGGTTGGGTGAAAAAATTCTTTCAAAGATGCCTTTCATCTCAAGTATTTATACACTCTTAAAACAAGTTTTTGAAACATTTTTCTCAGGCAAAAAACAATCTTTTAATCAAGTTGTTTTGCTTGAATACCCGCGAAGAGATGTTTGGGTGATTGGTTTTGTAAGCGCTGAGACAGATGGTGAAATCGGCAAAAAAATCAAAGGCAAGGTCTTGAATGTTTTTGTGCCGACCACGCCAAACCCCACCTCCGGCTTTTTGATTTTTGTGCCCGAATCGGAGGTTATTAAGCTCAAAATGAGTGTGGAAGAGGGGTTGAAGTTAGTTATTTCCTGCGGCATTGTAACGCCCGAAAAGTCCGAAAAACGCGTATAATGGCTAACTAATACAGATGCCTTCTTTCGTGCTCGGTCATGTACCATCACGTACACTCCCTTC
>DPKR01000133.1 GCA_003542415.1 Alphaproteobacteria bacterium
ATACAGCAAAGCTTCTGCGCTTGAGGGGAACGGCAATGCAACAAGCTGTTCCGCAAGGCATAGGAGCAATGGCTGCTGTTTTAGGGCTTTCTTTTCAAGATATCGATGCCCTTGTTGAAGCAGCCTCAGACGAAAAACATTTCTGCGTTGCTGCCAATGACAACACCGACGGACAGGTTGTCCTTTCGGGGCATTTATCTGCCATTGAAAAAGCCATTGAAATTGCTCCCGAGTTCGGCGCCAAAAAAGCCGTTATGCTTCCCGTGAGCGCACCGTTTCATAGTCCTTTGATGGAACCTGCTGTCAAACCGATGGCTGCAGCCTTGCACAAAACACCGAGCTTTGATCCTCAAATTCCGCTCATTTCGAACTTTAGCGCAACCCCCTCTTTGTCAAAAGAAGATGTTGTTGCAAACCTTATTTCGCAAATCACGGGCACAGTCCGTTGGCGCGAAACAATGGCATTTTTGAGCGAAAACGAAGTCACCGACATCATTGAAATCGGTCCTTCAAATATTCTTTCGAACATGGTCAAACGCACATATAAAGACATTTACTCAACTGCTGTTCACACTTCAGATGAGTTGGAACAGCTTGCAAACAACTTATAGAAAGGAAAAAGATATGTTTCAATTAACCGATAAAGTTGCTTTAATTACTGGCGCCTCCGGCGGTTTAGGCGATAAAATTGCCCGCACACTTCATGCACAAGGTGCCAAATTGGCGCTAACGGATATGCGCCCTGAAGGCATGGAAAAATTAAAAGCCGATTTAGGCTCAAATGTAGAATGCTTTGTGGCAAACCTTTCAGATGCCGAACAAATCAAGCAGCTGATTGCAGATGTAGAAGCAAAATTCGGTCAAATTGATATTTTGATTAACAACGCCGGCTTAACGCGCGACAATTTGTTTATGAGAATGAGCGATGAAGATTGGCAACTTGTCTTAGACGTCAACCTGTCAGCAGGCTTCAAACTTGCCAAAGCCGTTGTCAGAGGCATGATGAAACGTCGTTTCGGCCGCATCATCGGCATTGCATCTGTCGTGGGTGTCATGGGCAACGCCGGCCAAGCGAACTATTCTGCCTCAAAAGCCGGCATGATTGCGATGAACAAATGTTTGGCTCAAGAGGTCGGCTCTCGCGGCATCACTGTCAACTCCATTGCCCCCGGCTTTATCCGCACGGCAATGACAGATGTTTTGCCCGAAGATGTCAAAGCCAATTTGCTAGCCAAAATCCCTGAAGCGCGTTTGGGTGAAGCGCAAGACATTGCCAATACTGTTGCATTTTTAGCCTCTGATGAAGCATCCTACATCACCGGCCAAACAATTCATGTCAACGGCGGCATGGCAATGATTTAAAAAAATTCTTCAAATTTTTTAATGTTTTTAAACCATTGAGGCTTATATTGAACCAAAAGTCATTTATAAGAGGATAAACCATTGTCAAAAGCAGCAAAAAAAGACATCAATGAAATTGAAAAAGCACGTCTTAAATTATCTATTGAGCATTATATCAAATATTTCATCGGAAAACGTCCTGTTGAGCTCACAAAGGAAGAAACTTTGCAAGCCATCTCGCTCGCGGTCCGCGAATTTGCGCTTGATAATATGTATCGCACCATCTCGCGCTATAATGAGGTCGGTTCAAAACGTGTTTACTATCTTTCGATTGAATACCTTTTAGGCCGCTCGCTTGAAAACAACCTCCACAACCTTGACTTGTTCAAGCTCATTCAAGAAATCAAAATTGAGGGTATGCCCAATCTTTCAATGTCCGATATTTATGACGCCGAATATGATCCTGCCTTAGGCAACGGCGGGTTGGGCAGATTAGCCGCCTGCTATCTTGATTCGATGGCCTCGCTCGGCTTGCCCGGTTTTGGCTATGGCATCAACTATCAATTCGGGCTTTTCAAACAAAAATTTGAAAACGGTTGGCAAGTTGAACAGGCAGACACTTGGCTTTGTGAAGAATCCCCATGGCAATTTCCTCGTCATGACCGCAAAATCACAATCCCCGTCAACGGCCATGTAGAGAGCTATCGTGCCGCAAACGGCAGAACTTATTTTTCTTGGGTAGACACAAACAAATTCTATGGTATTCCGTATGATTTTCCGATTGTCGGCTATCAGGGCAAATCCGTCAACTATCTGCGCCTGTTTTCTGCCAAAACGGATGAAGAGCTTGATTTAAAAATCTTCAATGAAGGCGGCTATATGGAAGCCGTGAAAGATAAAATCAAAACCGAAACGGTTTCAAAGGTTCTTTACCCGTCGGATAACTTTGAAGAAGGCAAACACCTGCGCCTTTTGCAACAATATTTCTTTGTTTCCTGCGCTATCCAAGATATCATCCGTCGCTTTTTGGAAAAGAGCAATGATTTCAAAAAAATGCCCGAATATGTGTGCATCCAATTAAACGACACACATCCGGCGCTTGCCATTGCTGAAATGATGCGCTTGCTGATGGATCAATACGGCATGGAGTGGGATGATGCATGGCAAATCACAACCCACATTTTTGCCTACACCAATCACACCCTTCTTCCCGAAGCTCTAGAAAAATGGCCTTCTCGAATTTTGAGCAAAATGCTTCCGCGCCACCTCCAAATCATCTACGAAATCAATCGTCGCTTTATGGAATTTGCGCGTTCAAAATTCGGTGAAGACAAAGTCAAACTCGAACGTGTCAGTATTGTTTCCGGCGAAGGCGATTCGCAAATGATTCGCATGGCAAACCTTTCGATAGTCGGTTCGTTTTCGGTCAACGGTGTTGCCAAACTCCACACCGAGCTCATCAAAACATCTCTTGTTCCCGAGTTTTATGAGCTTTATAAAGAAAAATTCATCAACATCACAAACGGCATCACCCCACGCCGTTGGCTTCTTCATGCCAACACCCCGTTGTCTGATTTGATTTCATCAAAAATCGGCGAAAAATGGATAACAAATTTGGATGAGCTCAAAAAGCTCGAGCCTTTGGCAGAAGATGCAAAATTCATCAAAAAATTTGCAGACATCAAAAAACTCAACAAAGAACGTTTAGCCTTTGAAATTTTCAAAACGACCGGTGAAGTGGTTGATTCAAACAGCATATACATCTGTCATGCCAAACGTATCCATGAATATAAGCGCCAGCTTTTAACCATTTTACAAGTCATTGGCGAATATTTTTCCATCATCAGCGATAATGTTCACCCGAAAGTCAAAAAAACATATATTTTTGCAGGCAAAGCCGCGCCGGCATACACCTATGCCAAACTAATCATTAAACTCATCAACAACGTTGCCGATGTCGTCAACCACGATCCTCGCGTTGATGGTGCCATAAAAGTGGTCTTTATGCCTGATTATAGAGTCTCTTTGGCTGAAAAATTGATGCCGGCTGCCGACATCAGCTTACAAACCTCAACTGCCGGCTTTGAAGCCTCCGGCACTGGAAACATGAAGTTTGCCTTAAACGGAGCCCTAACGGTTGGCACTTATGACGGCGCAAATATCGAAATCAGAGAAAAAGTCGGTGCAGAAAACTTCTACCTCTTTGGCTTAAAAGACGAACAAATCCGCGCCGAACGGCTGACTTACAATCCGCGCGCCTTATATGAAAATTCAGAATATATCAAACGCATCGTCAATTCTTTGAACTCAAACATCTTCTGCCAAAAAGATCATGCTCTTTTGTTCAAACCGATATATGATAATTTAATGAACAGTGATTTCTTCTTCGTCTTAGCAGACCTTGAAGATTTTGATAAAACCATGCAAAAAGCGCAAAAGGACTATTTGAAACCTCAAGTTTGGTTTAATAAAGCCATCTTGAATGTCGCGCGCATAGGCTATTTTTCATCAGACAGAGCTGTGATGGAATACGCCAAAAAAATCTGGCACATCAAACCTGTTGACTAAACACCTTTTCCCGTCACTCCTTATTTAAAATGTCATCCTTGGGTTTGCCTTTAGGCAAAACAAAAAGTCATGCCTCGATTCCGCAAGGAATCGTCAAGGCATCTACGAATTTTTCTCTTTCGTCATTCTCGAGCTTGACCTTTTCCCCTTTTCTGTCATTCTCGGGCGTGTCGCTTCCCTCTTTCTTGTCATTCTCGGGCTTGACCCGAGAATCCCCAAATTATTTTTTATATACCCCGTTATATGCCCTGATTTTATTTGCCTTTCCGCACTTTTTTATCTTGACTTTTTTCCTTTTTCTGATATTGTTTTTTTGTTATCTGGAATCAGATAATGGTGTTCAATAACACGCAGAAGAAAAATCCCCTCAGGGGGAGTAGATGATATAAGGCTCAGCACGAATAAATCTAACTGACTTCTGCAGTTTATTGAGCTCCTCCATTTTGAGATTTTTTTTCAAGATGGATTTTTTTGGACTATCTGGAGGGCGCACAATGTCCCGGTACACAAATTTCATTTGATAACGCCCTCCTTTACGAACAATCTGCTTTAATTTTAACGGAGATATTCTAATGGATATAAACAAAAAAATACATCAAACCCTTTCCGATCCGTATAATGAAAATCCGCTCGGCGGCATGATTCATCTCTCTGATTTTGTTGATATGGAAAGCGAAATTTCCTTCTTGGATTTCTACTTTGACAATGCCTTATGTGATTTAAGCGATATTGAAAAACTTCAAACAATGAATTTTATCAAAGAGCTGACCAATTCCCGCGTCAATTTTGACAAGCCTTTCGCTTATCTTTACTTCACACAAAACGATGAAAACATCAAAAAAATGATTTTAGAATTTAAGGGGATGAAACAAATCATCTCAAAACTAAAAAAATATACCCCTCCGAAAAATGAAGATGAAATTTTAGAATTTTTGGATGATTATTTATAAACAAAATAGCAATGGGCTTTTATAAACAGCTTAAAAAATCACGGAGAATGGTTTAGAAGTCGTCAAAATAAGAAACGGAAAAATTTTAGCGTAGATAGACCTACGTGAATTTTTCCGCTTTCGAAATTTCTGCTCTAGATGAGCCATTATACGAGATTTTTATTTGTGGCCGTTAATCCACGAAGTCACCGATTCAGCCGATGTAAATCCGACTTTCATATCAACTTGCTTGCCGTCTTTAAATAAAAACATGCTAGGAATAGAACGAATACCAAATGAGGCAGCCGTATTCGGCGCTTCGTCAACATTAACTTTGCAGAATTTAACTTCCGGCATATTTAAAGAAACACTTTCCAAAATAGGGCCCAATTGGCGACATGGTCCGCACCACTCTGCCCAAAAATCAACCAAAACCAAACCTTTTGATTCCAAAACTTCTTTTTGAAAATCGCTTTCGCTTAATGATTGCATTGCTTTTTCCTTTCTAAATCATAAAAAACAAAATTGTCATCCCTCCATTGCAAGGCAATGGCCAAGGGATCTACAAAATCTTCTTAAGAATATAATCCCTTTTTTAATATGTTAAAGTCAAAGTCAAAAAATTACAACTTTAATTTTAAATTTTCATCAGCTTTAAAACGTTTGTCCATAAAATATATGTTTCAACTGTTTTCCCTTGATAAACCTGTTCCAAAAGCTTTTTATAAACATCCATTTGTTTAACATACGCTTGCGCCACATCTTCGCGTTTAGATGCTGCCGGCCTGTTTGTTTTAAAATCCACAACAATCACTTTATCGTCTTGAACAATGAGCCTATCGACCTGTCCTGAAATAATTTTGCCGTCAACCTCCCCCATCAGTGGCACTTCCGCTCGCGAATTTCCCTCAAAGATAAAGGCAAAATCAGCATCTCCCAAAACTTTTAAAACTTCGTTTTCAATATCTTTTTTATAACCCTCGCTCAAATCGTTTTGTTTTGAAAGATAGCCTTGCACAAACATTTTGCGCTCATCTTTTGAAACATACTGCGGCAACATTTGCAAAAGCTTGTGAATGATTGTCCCTCGTCTATAGCAAAAACCTTCGTCTTCCAAAGGCGAGCTTGCCGCCGCATCATCTAAATCTTCCATATGCGACGGGCTATACGGCTTGCTTAAACCTTTTTCCTCAGGCGCTTTTTTAAATGCAAAACCATCATCTCTTGGCTTCAAAACAACCTGAGGTTTCTTTTCTTCTTCAATAATTTCAGCTTCTTGTTTTGTTTTCAAAACAAACTTTCCGCCCTCCTTTTGAGCGCCCATTTGCTCTAATGTTTCTTCGCAAAGCTCATACCAATTTGATTCTTTCTTTTCTTTCGGCTTTTTACCAAATCCCGCAACATAAAGCCTGTCTTCCGCGCGCGTTAATGCCACATATAAAAGCCGTCTGTATTCGTCTGATTCTTTTGCCGCATTTTCCTTAAAAACATCTTCGCAATTTTGATTGTAGTCCTCAGCCTGAAGCGGAAAATAAAAAACATCTTCATCAAAAATCAACTCTCTCTTATGCGAAGTTGCCGGATAGCGCATCGTGTCGGGCAAAATCACAATCGGTGCTTGCAAACCCTTTGAAGAGTGCACAGTCATCAACCGCACGGCATTGGTTGAAGCCTGTTCCAATTCGCGTTTTATTTCCACATCATTGCCCAAAATCCAGCCGACAAAGTTTTGCAAATTCGGCACATGTTCTGCTTCAAAAGAAAGTGCCAAATTCATAAATTCATCAATGGCGTCTTTAGCTTCCAATCCTAAACGTTCATAAAATCTTTTTTTGCCTTCAAATGTGTTCAGCACCGCGTCAAAAATCTCAAACGGCCGCATATAATCCGCGTTTTTTAAAAGCTCGGAAAGCTCATCTTTGATAGAAACATATTTTTCGTTTTCACAAACCTTTTGCCATAAAGACTTATCTTTGCGCTGATAGCAAAGTTCAAACAAATCATCATCACTCAAGTTGTAAAGGGGCGATTTTAAAACTTCTGCCAAACTCAAATCATCATTCGGGAGCAACAAAAAGCGCGCGAGTGAAATCAAATCTTCCACTGCAATTTCAGAAAGCAAATTGAGTCTGTCAACACCTGTTATGGCAACACCTGTTTTTTTGCAAGCCTTCACAAATTCTTCCATAAACGGCTTTCTTTGTTTCACAAGCACCATAAAATCTCTGTATTCGAGCGGCCGGTTTTGTGATTCCAAAATTTCACCGTTTTCCACCATTTTTTTAATTTTTCGAGCAATTTTAAGTGCAAGTTTTGCAACATGCGAATGCTCATCTTTGAGCAAAACAGGGAGCTCCCAAACATCTTCTTCTTTTTCCTCTCCCTCAACCAAAGGCCAAAGCTCCACAACCCCTGCCTCGCCCAGGCGATAGGGCAAATGTTTTACCTCCGTGCCGTTTTCAACAACCCCTTTTTTCGCCTCATCAATTGAAAAAAGTCTGTTGACCATATCCAAAACGGCGCTTGTAGACCTGAAAGAAACCGCCAAATTCACATTTTTAAACTCGCTTGGTGCAATCAGATGCTCATATTTTTCTCTCATTTCATCAAAACGTTCCGGCTCTGCCCCTTGAAATTTAAAAATAGATTGTTTTCTGTCCCCAACCGCAAAAATCGTGCGTTTTTTATCGCCCTGCCCAAGGCCCGAGAAAAACTCTTTTGTTAAAGCCTCCACAATAGCCCATTGGTTTTCAGAGGTATCTTGTGCTTCATCAATGAGCACATGCTCAATACCCCCGTCGAGTTTAAAGAGCACCCAAGCACAAGCATCTCCTTTTTCCAGCAATGCGCGCGTCAAAACAATCAAATCGTCATAATCGAGCTTAGACCGTTCTTTTTTGTACCTGCCGTATTCTTCAATCAATTTCAAAGCAATTGTTGCCACCGCCACACTGGCGTCAAAAACCTTAATGCTCTTCAATCTTTCTTCCAAATCGAGCAGCCTTGTTGCTTCAAAACACATATCCGCCAAAATATTTTCATAAGCATTGATTGCGCCCGCATGCGCCAAATCCGCATACGGTTTGCCGTCTGATTTTTTCAAAAATGCCTTTTTATAAACTTCATAATCAAAATTTTCGAGAGCCTGATACAAAAATTTTGCATGATCTTGGTCTGTTGCAGATCCTTTCATCAGTGCATCCGCACACTTTTTAATTGTTTGCCTCGGCAAAGCTTCATAAAAGCTTTGAATTTCTTTTTCTCTGGTCGGATTTTCTTTCAAACAAAATTTTTGAAGCAGCGCTTTTTCAAAAGCTTCAACATTTTGGTAGGCGCGAAAAGCTTTCAAAAACAAATTTCTTTTTGAAATCAGCTCATTTAAAAAATCGCCCCACTTCATTTCTTTGATGTTGTTCGTCAAAAAAACGAGCGCTTTTTTCATTTTTTCATCATTTTCCAAATGGTTTGCGCTAAGGAGCTGATGGCTGATTTGTTCCAAAATCTCATCTGTTGTTTGATCTTCCATCACCTCAAAATACGGCGAAACACCGGCCTCTAAAGGAAAACGTTTTAAAATCTCTTCACAAAATCCGTGAATTGTTTGAATTTTAATCGGCTGAGGTGCGTCCAAAACAAGCGCAAAAAGCTTGCGGGCTTTTTCTTCAAATTCCGGTTTTTCTTCCAAAATATGCACATTATTATAAAGTTTTTGCAGTTCTTCATACAAATCTTTTTCGCACATAACAGCCCATTTTGAAAGTTTGCCATATATACGTTCTTTCATTTCAACGGCGGCGGCTTTTGTAAAGGTCAAACATAAAATTTTAGACGGCATAACATCATCAAGCAAAAGCCTTAACACTCTGTCAGACAAAACTTTTGTTTTGCCTGTGCCGGCCGAAGCCTCAACCCATGCACTATGTGCCGGATTTGAAGCTGTTGTTTGCTCTTTACACGCTCTTTGGAGTTCTGATTGTTTCTGCGCTTTAATATCTCCCGCTCTCATCTAATCATCCTCCTTGCCTTTCCATTCTTTATAGCGCGATAAATGCTCATAATCCGAATATTCATTTTTGTGCGCCGGATTCGGGTTGAATAAATATGGTGTTTTTTCATCATCAAACGCATCAATTAACGCTTTAATATGCCCTTTTGCCTCACTTAAGAGCTCATCTAAATTTTGATCAATCAAAACTTGAATATCCTTTTCAACCCCCCAATAAAGCAATTTTTTGACTTTTTTAGCAGGCAGTTTTTTGCCGGTTTCTTTTTCATCAAACCCTCCCGCTTGAGCAATAATGGCTTCAAGCGGCAACTGCGGAAAATATCCTTTAAGCACATCGCTTTTTTTAGGCGGCGTTCCTGTTTTATAATCCACAATCTGATATTGCCCGTCAATCGTTTCGTCGAGCCTGTCCGTTCTTGCCTTCAAAACCACATCTCCGCCTGCCGCATGAACAATCGTGCAGCCTGAAACTTCCGTCCTGACTTTTTGAATATCTTGCCTGTAATCGCTTTCAACCTTAACAATAAAATCCAACACTTTTTCGATTGAAGCGCTCCAAAAAGCTTTCTTGAAATCGTCTTTGCAGTTTTCCTCAAGCTCGGTTTTTGCAATCTGCCTTAAAACCTTTTGAGCGCTTTCATCAATTTTGTAAGGATATTCTTTGCAAAACCGTTCTAAAATTTTATGTACAAGCGTCCCAAAATCTTTGTTATCCAAACGTTCATCAAGCGGGTCTAATTTTTTTAAGCCCAAAATTCGCCCTGCATAAACATCATACGGACTTTCCATCAGTGTTTTCAACGAGCTTGCCGAAAACTCGCGCGGCCTTGCGTTTTTAGGTGGTCTCGGTGCTGCCGGCTCAATGTTTTTTATCGCTTTCGGACTGTCCAGTCCTTCCAGTTTAAGCGCCAGATTTTTATAAAACAAATCGTAAACAACCGAGCTGTCAAGCCCAAGCGCCTTAATAACCGTTTCAATCCTGAGCCAATATCTTGATTTGCTTTGAGGAGTTCCCCCTGTTCGAAGCGCTCTGGTCAAATAAACCTCTTTTGCGTTTAATATGGCGCTCAAATCATCTGCGCTGACCCCGATAGATTTTTCAGGCACAGGCAAGCCGAAATCTTTTTTCATCGGCCTTGACATAAACGGATCAACGTTTAAAGCAAGCGGCCAAACTCCTTCATTTAGCGAACCCGCAATCATCACATCAAACGAGCTAAATCGCGCTTCAATCGGGCCCAAAATTTTCAATCTCGGATGGCTGCCATAAGGTTTTCGCACCATTTGGTTTGCAAGCAAAGTTGTTAGAGCCGCGCTGTATTGATAAGGCTCAATCTCGCCTGCAATTTCCGCCTTGTCCAAAATCTTTGCAAGCGTTGCTGCACAAAGCCTCCCGTCTTCGTGCTTCCACAAGTTCTGCGCACCTGTTGTTTCCTTTTCTTGTGCAAGCCTTTCGGCCAAAGAAATATGCGCTTTTAAAAGTTCTTTAAATGAAACTTTTTCTTTAGCATACAGTTCTGACATCTCTCCAAATGCTTCTTTGATCAAAGCATCAATTTCGTCATCTTTTGTTGTTATTCTCCCCTGCCCGTATCGCGGCAATCTTTTCTCAAATTCGGCATCGCGCACTTTCTGCCTGATCTCAAAACCGCTCCACCCCAACCGCATATACGGATTTTTTTTCAAAGCGGCTAAGGCGTTTGGTTCAAAGTCCTTATCCAAAACATCTGCAATCTGGCGCAAAAATATCCCGACGGGCGAAAGATGAAGCGGCAAACCGGCAGAGTCATCAATTTGAACGCCGAAACGTTTCAAAACATCTGCCGTCAATCTTGCAAGCGTTCTGTCAGAAGTCACAAGCGCTGCTGTTTTTTGCGGCGTTTCCAAAACCTCTCGCAGAACAAGCGCAATCACCATTGCTTCTTCAAACGTATCTTCTGCCTCTATAAGCTTTATTCCTTCGATTCCGCTCTTAATATTTTCATCAATTTTGCGCCATGCATCTGTTGTTTGAGCTTGCCTCATCACCTCTGAGACAAATTTTTCTCTTAAAATATTTTGTGCTTTAACAACATCTTGGACTTCATCTCGGTTCACATTCAAACATTTGAGCAGTTCTTTTTTTTCAAATTGCGGATGCGTTTCGCTTAAACCCTCGTTCCACAAGCTTTCATCAATATTTCGGTCAAGACCGTAGATATAAATTTCATTTCCTTCAATATTGCTGATTTCCCGCAAAACTTCTTTCAAAATTTCAAACGGTGCAGAAACACCGGCTGCCACAATTTTCTGATTTTTTGTATTTTTGAACAAATTTTGAGCCTTCAGCTTGAGGAGCATATTGCGCCTTAAAGCCGCGTCTGTCATTTTTCGTTCGCTTAAAATCTCCGGCCAAAATGTCGTAATAATCTTCAAAAACTTCAGTGTTTCCTGCCAGTGTGACGCATATTCTTCCGGCACAATTTTTTCCAGATTGTCAAACGAAAGCCCCTCCTGATAGCTCAAATCAATCAGCTTTCCCAAATCAGACGCCAACGCCAAGCTTTGCGCAAAAGAAATATCTTTGATATTATAATCGCTTTTTTTGCTTGCAATCATCCTTGCAAACAAAAATATTCTCTCTTCGTTTGAAATGGCAGCCGGCAAATCAGCCGCCTCGCCGAGTTCAAAAAACAGCTCATCTTCATCAGCTTCTTGAACGGGCACAATCTTCGGCAGCAAAAAGGGGGTCAAACCGTTTTGGTGCAAAAATGCCTCCTTCAAATTTTGCACCGACCTTCTGTTTGGCACCAAAAACACCACATCCGAAAGCGCCAAAGGATTATCTTTATAATTTTCCAAAAACCTTGCCGCAATATTTTCAAAAAACGGCGCGCTATATGGAATATTATAAATTTTACCTTTCATTTAAAGTCCCTTTTCTTTCAAAAACGCCACAAATTTTTCAAGCGCTTTTGCACGGTGCGAAATTTTGTTTTTAACCTCTGAGCCGAGTTCTGCAAAAGTCTTGTCATATCCGTTCGGCTCAAATATCGGGTCAAACCCGAACCCGCTTTTTCCTCTCGGCTCAAAAATAATTTGTCCGTCAACGCGTCCCTCAAACTTTTCATACTTTCCGTTCGGATAACCCAAAACAATCACACATGAAAAATGCGCATCTCGATTCGCGCTTTTTGTTTCAGCCATTTCAGAAAGAAGCATCTGCATAGCTTTTGCAAAATCTCTGTTTGGCGCATATCTTGCCGAATACACCCCCGGCCTGCCGCCCAAAACATCAACACAAAGCCCCGAATCATCTGCCAAACAGGGCACCTTTTTGAGCTTTGCAATTGTCAGTGCTTTTAAGGCTGCATTTTCCTCAAAAGTTGTTCCTGTTTCCTCAACATCGGGCAGATTTATCTCATCTGCGCTGATAACCTTAATCGAAAGCGGTGCCAAAATTTGCCGTATTTCAGCAATTTTTCCTTTGTTGTGGCTTGCAAAAATTATTTCTTTCATTTCAGCTCCTGATAGCTCGTTTTTGTTTTTCAATCAGCTCGCCGATTCCCTTTCGCGCAAGCGCCAAAAGTTCTTCAAAATCACCTTTATCAAAAGGCTCGCCTTCAGCTGTGCCTTGTATCTCAACAATTTTGCCGTGTTCAGTCATCACAAAATTTGAATCCACATCAGCTGTGCTGTCTTCTTCATATTCCAAATCAAGCAATTTTTCGCCGCCCGAGATTCCGCAAGAAACCGCCGCCACAAACTCTTTAATCGGCAACTTTGAAATAAGCCCCGTTGCCACCATTTTTTCACAAGCCAAATAAAGCGCCACAAACGCCCCTGTCACAGATGCCGTGCGTGTGCCGCCGTCAGCTTGCAAAACATCGCAATCGACAACAATCTGAAATCCTTTGAGTTTTTTCAAATCAACAACCGCGCGCAAAGATCTTCCGATAAGCCTTTGAATTTCGTGCGTGCGTCCCGAGTTCAAACTTTTTTCTCTTGAAACGCGTGTCACGGTCGAACGCGGAAGAAGCGCATATTCTGCCGTGACCCACCCTTTATCCGCGTCTTTGAGCCAATCAGGCAAATGGCTGTCAACTGTTGCCGTGCATAAAACATGCGTGTTTCCGCACTTGATCAAACACGAACCCTCGGCATAAGCATTCACATTTTTGATGATTTCTATTGTTCTGAGCTCATCATTTTTTCTTTTTTTTCTGATCATTTATTTTCTTCCTTAAAAAACGGATCAAGAGCCTTCAAAACGCGATCCACGGTGTGCTCCACGCGTTCGTCCTTTGTTTCTACCACAATATCGGCCTCTTCGTAGTAGGGATATTCTTCCTTAATATAGTTTTCAAGCTTGTCTTTTAGGGTCTCAATCGAGCCTTGTAAAAAAGGCCTTTGCTTGCGCCCTGCCGTGCGATGATAAAGCGTATCCACATCAGCCTTGAGCCAAATTGTCAAGGCGTTTTGCTTAGCAAGTTCTCTTGTTTGCCTTGCCACAAAAGATCCCCCGCCGGAGGCCAAAACGCAGGGCGACCCTGTGAGCAATCTTTTCATCACCCGCATTTCACCGGCGCGGTATTCTTCGCTTCCGAAACATTTAAACACATCAATCAGCGAAAGCCCGGAAGCTTTTTCAATTTCTCGATCGCCGTCAACGAAGGGCAAATTGAGCTTTTGAGCCAATCTTTTGCCCACACTTGTCTTTCCGCTTCCCATCAAGCCGACAAGCAAAATGATTTTATTTATATTTTTTCCCATTTTCTTAACGCTTCTTTTAATAAAATATGCTATATCATACTTTCAATATATCAACATATCAACATTTTTTAAAAGGTAATCTACCATGAAACAAAAAAAATCCAAATGGCTTGTTTATGCGATTTTAATTGCGCTTTTAGGCGGTGTATTTTACTTTTCCATGCATGATATTACCCCTGTTTCCAAACACATTGAAAAAGACCTCACGGTAAACCTTCATTAAAAATGTCAAGCGCACTCGAATTGTTTTTAGATAAAATTTCTGCCCAAGACGGTGTGTCTATGGCAACCTTAAGCGCGTATGAAAGAGATATTCTTCAATTTCTTTCTTTTCAAAACACAGCGCCCGAACAAATTACCTCGGATTCGGTTTCCGCTTTCGTTAAGCATTTATCAGACAAACATTTTGCCGCCAAAACGGTCAGCCGAAAAATATCTGCCATCAGAGGCTTTTGCAAATTCTTGATAGAAGAAAAAATCTTAAAAAACAATCCGTTGCCAGACATAACCCTGCCCAAAAGGGAAAAGCCGCTTCCAAAATTTTTAAATGCTTCTCAAATTGAAGAACTTTATCAAAAAGCGCTTTCTCATCAAAACATTGCTTTCAAACGTGCGGGGCTCATCATCAAACTGATGTTTGCAAGCGGCTTGCGCGTTTCTGAAGCGGTTTGTCTTCCCTTATCTGCCATCAACCATAACAAAAAACAAATCACTGTTGTTGGCAAAGGCTCCAAAGAACGCATTATTTTTATCAACGATCAAACGAACACTCTTTTGCTTGATTTTATTAACAACACGCGTTCCTCATTTTTAAAAAACAAACAGACATCTGCCTTTTTGTTCCCGTCAAAAACGGCTTCAAGCGGGCATTTAACGCGCGATACTTTTTTCAAAGATCTCAAGCTTTTGGCTGTTGAATCAGGCATTCCGCCGCACCTTGTCTCGCCCCACGTCCTGCGCCACTCTTTTGCCACAAACCTCATCAACCATGAGGCTGATTTGCGCTCGGTGCAAAAAATGCTTGGCCACGAAGCCATCACCACAACCGAAATATACACCCACATCACACATCAAAAAATCATCGATTCGGTGTTTGAAAAACATCCTTTGGCAAGGGGGCTGCATGAAAAATAAAACAAACATCTTGAGCAAAGAACATACCCTTTCTGACCTCACCCCTTTTTCATCTTCGCTTGATGGTTTTGCAAAAAAACTTTTGGGCAAACAGGGGTTTGTTTTAATTGACCTCTTAAAGAGCTGGAAAAACATTGCCGGCGAAGAGCTCGCTCTTGAAAGCCTGCCTGAGCGCATAGATTTCAAAAAAGACCGTCAAGACGGCGGCACCCTCATTATCAGCACAACATCTGGTGCATATGCCTTAGAGCTTCAGCACAAATCTCAAATCATTATTGAAAAAATCAACACATACTTCGGCTACAAAGCCATAGACAAGCTCAAAATCGTTCAAAACACACAAATTGAACAAAGCCAAAACATCAATATTGCGGATATTGAAAAGAAAAAGCTTGTAACAAAAGACGAACAAAATTATATTAACGACATCACAAAAGATATTGAAGACGAAACCTTAAAACAAAAGCTCCAATCTCTTTTACAAACAGCGTTTAGCGCACAAAAACAGGAGAATTAACTTTGGAAAAATGGATACACCGCATCAGCTTTGTGCTCACTTTTGCTTTTATGTATGTCCTCATGGCATATGTTTATCTTTCATTTAAGGGCTTTGTTTACCAAAACGGCACTTTTGAACTCGTCAAAAAAGCTGAAGCCGGCATACTTGATTTTGCAAAAAATGATGACGAACCCGAAAAAAAGGCATCTGCCGTTTTAGCGCGCAATGTTGCTTTAAATTTGCCTCAAACCATTATTGCGGGCGATGAAAATGCGCCTTTGACCATTTTTGAGTTTTCATCTCTTGCTTGCACACACTGCGCCGATTTTCATTTAAACGGTCTTAAAAAACTCGAAAAAGAATTTACCTCTCAAGGCAAAGTCAAAGTCGTTTTCATTCACTTCCCGCTTGACAGACGCTCTATGCAAGCTGCCATGCTTGCAGAGTGTGTTGATTATGATAAAAAAGCTGATTTCTTAAACCTTGTTTTCTCAAAACAACGCGAATGGGTTTTAGCCGTCGAGCCTGAAAAAGACTTGATCAACTATGCAATCATCAACGGTCTTAGTGCCGCTGCCGCCGAAAAATGCCTCAAAAACGATGATCTTGCCAAAGAAATCATTTCAAATCGCCAAGAAGCGATTGACAAGCTCAAAATTGAGGGCACTCCTGCCTTTTTAATCAGCACCGAAAATAAAAATGAAATTGTTTACGGCATCTCAAACATCAATGATTTCAAAAATCATTTACGCGAACGTTTAGAAGAAGAATAGATGAAAAAACCGGCAGACATCAAAGAAATGGAAGAAAAGATTAAGGCTTTTCAAAAGAAACGAAAAGCCAAACAGTCTACGCATGAAACAGCCCCTTCAAACATCGGGTCTGCTGCCAAAGGTTTTCAGCTCAGCATTGAGCTGATTTCAGGGGTTTTCATCGGGGCGTGCATCGGCTATTTTTTAGACATTGTTTTCAAAACGGCTCCTGTTTTCTTGGCTGTTTTGACCATCTTCGGCGGAGCGGCCGGTGTTTTAAATGTTTACAAATCGGCAAAAGGTGAAGAGGAAGAATAATGTCAAACCCCTTAGAACAATTTGAAATCAAAACAATCTTCCCTGCAAGCATTGAGGGATATGATATTTCGTTTTCAAATTCCGCGCTTGCCATGAGCTTAACAGTTTTGGCCATCATTGTTTTGTTTGCAATATGCCTTCGCAAAACATCATTAGTTCCGAACATTGCCCAATCTGTTCCCGAATCGCTTTATGAGTTTGTCTACAACCTTGTCAAAACAAACGTCGGCAAACAAGGCTTAAAATACTTTTCATTTATTTTCTGCTTGTTTTTGTATATTGCGTTTGGCAACTTGTGCGGCCTATTTCCGTATAGTTTTACATTCACATCGCACATTGCTGCGGTTGGTTGCCTGTCGCTTTTAGCGCTTGCCTTCAACATCTGTGTCGGCATTTACAATCGCAAATGGGGATATTTACGCACCTTTTTGCCCAAAGGCATACCTTATGCGCTTGCCCCGCTTGTTGTGCCGATTGAAACGATCTCACTTCTTTCAAAACCGTTTAGTTTAACGGTTCGTTTGGTTGCAAACATGACTGTCGGACACATCATGCTCAAAATTCTTGGCGGCTTTGTTGTTGCCTTAGGTGTCTTAGGTGTCGTCCCCCTCATTTTCCAATCACTTATTATTATTTTTGAAATGTTTATTGCAGTTTTACAAGCATTTATCTATACTGTCTTGAGCTGCATATATTTAAGTGACGCATTGCGTTCACACTAACTTTAATTGTTTTTAGAAAGGAAATTAAAATGGAACCGATAGCTTATATTTCAGCCGCAATTTGTGCCGTATCAATGGTTGTTGCCGCATGGGGTGTGACAAAACTTTGGACAACAATGATCGAAACGGTCGGCCGCAACCCCCAAGTCAAGAAAGATGTTGATATCTACGGCTGGGCAGGCTTTGCCGCTATTGAAGCTATTGCTTTGTATGCATTGGTTGTTGCTCTTGTGATCTTAACCGGCAAATAATAATGCCCCAACTTGATCCTTCATCATACATTTCTCAAATTTTTTGGCTGACGCTCTCGTTTTTAAGCCTGTGGTTTGTTATGTCGTGGTTTCTTATCCCGCGCATTGAAAAAATCATGGAAGAGCGCCGCCTTAAAATTGAGAACTATGTTCAAAAGGCAGAAAAGGTCAACAAACAAGCGCTTGAAACCCTTGAGCGCTATGAAAAATCTTTAGCAAAAGCCAAAGCAGAAGCTGAAGATCAAATCTCCTCTGCCAAAGCACAGCTTAATGCCGAAATCGAACAAAAAGAGGCTGAGCTGGATGCGCTTTTGGCTTCAAAAATATCCGAAAACGAAAATCTTTTGAAAAAAGAGCGCCTTGAAACACTGGGTGCCATTGATGAAGTGTCTTTAAAAACGGCCGATGTTATTTTGCAAAAACTTGGTTTAAATATCAAGGAATAAGAAATGCCTCAAGAGTTTGAAAACAGCACAACAGACATATTAGACGCCACACAAAACGCAGTGATAGACGCGGTCAACTCTGTTTCCGAGATGATTGAAAAGACCGCTGCAGAAAGCACCTTTGAAAGTGCTCCAAGTGCCGAACCTTTTTATCAAAGCGCTGAATTTTGGGTTGGTGTTGCTTTTGTTTTAGTTGTCGTGTTTTTATTCAAACCGGTCTCAAAAGCTTTAAAAAACCTTTTAAATGCGCGCCGCGAACGCATCATCAAAGAGCTTGAAGACGCCGCCTCGCTGCAAGATGAGGCTCAAAAGCTCCTTGCCCGTTATGAGCGACAATATCTAAACACAAAATCAGAAGTTCAGCAAATCATCAACCAAACGCAAAGCGAACTTTCGTCATATCGCCAAAGAAAAACGGATGAGCTTGAAAGCGAACTTTTCAAAAAGCAAAAAGAGGCGGATTTAATTATTGAAGCGGCAATTGATAAAACCCGTTCTGAAATGAATGACGCCATTTCCAAAAAGACCATTGAGATTGTCATAACCCATCTTCAAAAAGAGCTCACAAAAAAAGAGCGCTCCAAATTGATTGATCAGTCCATCACAAACATCTTAAAAAGCCTTTAACCTTTTCTATTGTCATCGCATAAACGCATCAAGTCATGACCAAACACAAAAAATTGTCATGACAGGGCTTGACCCGGTAATCTCTTTTCACCCGTCATGCCTCAATTCCGTCAGGAATCGTCAAGGCATCTACGAATTTTTATATCCCTTGATTCTATTTAAAAACTGTCATGACAGGGCTTGACCCGGTAATCTCTTTTCACCTGTCATGCCTCGATTCCGTCAGGAAT
>DPKR01000128.1 GCA_003542415.1 Alphaproteobacteria bacterium
TCTTCATAAATTTTTAAGCCGTCATTTGTTGCATAGTTAATGGCTTTACCAATGCTTCCTTGGCTGATTTTTGCAAGACCTTGAACTTCTTTTTCTTTCAACTCAGGCAGAAAGCGCCTCAATAGCATGGCAATATTCGTTTCACTTAACGGTTCTAAATTGAGCTTTGCACAACGAGAACGAATGGTTGGCAAAAGCTTGTTCGGGTTGTGAGAAACAAGGAGTAATATGCTTTTTGCCGGCGGTTCTTCCAAAATTTTCAAAATAGCGTTCGCACTTGCCGTATTCAATTCATCAACGCTGTCAATCAACACAACGCGCCACGCACCATCAAATGATTTTTTGCTTAAAAAGGAATTAATTTCGCGGACCTCATCAACCTTAATAACCGTTGATTTTTTCAAATCTTGAAGCTCCTCATCGCCCAAAGGTTCGCCGTCTTTTATTGCCTTGATGATTTTTTTCTTATCCGTTTCGGTATAGCCGCGTTCAATTACCTTAAAATTCGGATTTGAACCGCTTGAAATTTGAATAAAAGATGATGAATTCGGTGAAACATCAAGTGTTTGATAAGTTTCGCGCCTTGTTTCATCAGCCTCAAGCAAAAAACGTGCAATCTTGTAGCAAAATGTTGCCTTGCCTATTCCCTCAATCCCCTCAATCAGCCATGCATGATGAAGAGCGCCGCTTTTATAAGCTTCTAAAAACAGCTTTTCTTCTTTTTCATGCCCGACTAAAAACGGGTTATCTTTAGGCAAAACGCATTCCATTTTATATTCCAAACTTATCCTTTATAACAGCTAAAACATCTTGATGTAGCGCCTCAATTGTTTGTTCGGCATTCAAAACAACACAACGATCCGGTTCTTGCTTTGCAATTTGTATATATCCTTGCCTTAAGTTTTGATGAAATTCTAAAACACGATTTTCATTGCGCGTTTCTTTCGTTTTCATCCCTTCGGCCTTTTTGAACGAACGTGAAAGTCCGACTTTCGGATCAATATCTAAAATGATTGTCAAATCAGGTTTAAAATCACCGACAGCAAATTGATAAAGCATATCAATATCTTCTTTTGACAAGCGTTTGTTGTAAGCATAATATTGATAAGCTGTTGTTGAATCGGCAAAACGATCTGAAATCACCCACTTTCCGTTTTCAAGCGCAGGCCAAACAAGTTGTGTCATATGAATACGTCTGTCAGCAAAAAACAAAAGCGCTTCGGCATTAGCATCCATTTTATCGGCAGCCCCTTCAACGAGCAAGCGTCTGAGTTCAACCCCGATCGGCGTACCGCCGGGCTCTTTTGTGACAACGACATCAACACTTTTTTGTTTGAGGTATTCTGCCAATAGTTTGATTTGTGTTGATTTTCCGCTTCCCTCGCCGCCTTCAAATGTGATAAAAGGCGCTTTCATTATTTGTTGCCTCCGATGTAGTATTTCACATTTTCAATCAGACGGTTTAAAATACCGACTTTTGCAACATCTTTAGAGGCAATCAAATCAATCTTTTGAAGTTGACCTGCCGGTGTTGTGATCATAATTTGTCCGATTTTGCTCCCCTTTTTGACAGGTGCTTTTAAGGGTTCATCATAAACAACCTTGAACTGATAACCTTTTGTCTGATTTTTTTTGAGTGTTTGAACAACATCAACCGGCACAATCATATCAACAGTTTTTTCTGTACCGTACCAAACTCTTGCCTGATCAATCACCTGACCTTTTGTAAAAAGCGTATAGTTGCTAAATTCTCTAAAACCGTAACTCATCAAACGTTCTGATTCTTCGGAACGTTCTTTGTTTGAAGATAAGCCTGCAATCACTTCAATCAAACGTCTGTCGCCACGCACTGCAGATCCGGTCAAACAAAAACCTGCTTCTTCGGTGTGTCCTGTCTTTAAGCCGTCAGCCCCGCTCATTGAATATAAAAGCGGATTGCGGTTGCCTTGTTTGATGCCGTTATGCGTAAACTCTTTTTCTTGAAAGATGTGGTAATATTCAGGAAATTCTTTGATGATTGCACGCGCTAAAATCGCCAAATCTTCAGCAGACATCATCTGATTTTCATCTGGCAACCCTGTTGAATTGGCAAAAACAGAGTTCTTAAGCCCAAGTTTTTCTGCCGTTTCATTCATCAGCATGGCAAAATCTTCTTCCGAACCGGCAATATTTTCAGCTGCAACAATACATGCATCATTGCCTGATTGAATGATAATGCCTCTTAACAAATCATCAACTTTGACATTTTCACCGATTTTTAAAAACATTGTGGAACCGCCGCTTGCTGCGCCGCCTTTTCGCCATGCATTTTCGCTCACCGTAAATTCATCATCAAGCGAAAGTGTGCCGTTTTTGAGTTTATCAAAAATGATGTAGACCGTCATCAATTTGCTCATTGAAGCCGGAGGCATTTGATCTTCATGGTTTTTGGTATAGATATATGCACCTGTGTCAAAATCCACCAAAATTGCATTTCTGGCATTTGTTTCAAATGCATTTGCATCTGAGCAATAAAGCGCTGCCAAACTCATCATCAACAATATTTTTTTCAAAGTTTTTCTCCTTTATTCTTTAACTATTCTTGCATCGTGAAAACCACTGGATTGAATGTTTAATAATTTGTCTTGCGCAACATCTTCGGCTACAATCGGCCCTAATCGCACACGATAATAGGTTGCCCCGTTAACATCAGCCTGAACAATTTGCGTTGAACCAAACTTTTTGAGCTTCTGCTCAAATTGCAAAGCGAAATCGCGCTCTCTGAAAGAGCCGGCTTGAATGAAATGTTTTTTTGAAGTTGCAGATTTTGTTTCCGCACCGGTCACAACAATTTCAGAATTATTGACATCAGATGGAAGAGTTGCAACCGCAATGGCTTTTTGATAATCTTGTCCTAAAAGCGCCGCTTTTAAAGCCTTACTTTCCTCTGCCATAATCTCAACTTTGACTTTTGCAGTGCCTTTTGTTTGGTATCCCAACAGTTGCGCGCCGCGTTTTGAAATGTCTATAATTCTCTCTTTGGCGTATGGTCCCCTATCGTTGACCCTCAAAACAAGAGAACGACCGTTTTCCAAGTTTGTCACACGAACAATTGAAGGCAAAGGAAGCGTGCGGTGAGCAGCAGTTAAGGTATTCATATCATATTTTTCACCGTTTGCCGTGCGTTTGGCATGAAAATCATCGCCATACCAACTGGCAATGCCGATTTCAGAATAATGATAATCTTCTTTCGGATAATACCACCTGCCCATAATTTGATATGGATTGCCAACCTTATAAAGACCGCCATATTGTTTGATAACAACGGCTTGCGCTTTCGGTGACATGCCGGACAACTCAGGCGTGCCGTGTGAGGCACATCCGGCAACAAATGAGAGCAATAAAAAGGCTTTCAAGTATCTAATCATTTTTTATCTTATCTTTCTTTTCATAACAGATAAGATAAAATAGCTTTTTTTTACATTTTCATCAAGCAAGAATACAAGTTATACCATTATTTTATTTATATCTTAGCCTAAAAGTATTTCCTGTCGGTTTAGAAACCTTTTCTGCTTCTTCAACGGTGTAGATGCGTTTGACTTGTCTTACGGGTTTGTTTTCTGCAACTTCATATGATTCAATCAGATCTCCACCACTGCTGTATTTAGCAAGCAGAGTTTCACCATCGGCAGAATATTTTTCCTTATAATAGCCTGTAATTTCTTCCCAGTCTTCACATTGTTCATATGGTCCGATGCAACCATCGTCATCATCATAATCCTCACATTCTTCCCAACATTCATGATGATTTTCTCCAATAGGCACATTTTTCCATTTGGCAACAACATTCCCTTGAGCGTCCAGCTCATATTCAGAAAGTATAGTACGTTTCCAGTTCTCAGTGGTCAGTCTCTCACAAGGTAAAAATGCATGATCACAACCTCCATCATACTCTTTCATAGACACCAAAATACCATTCTCATATGTTGAAACAGTTTTATGAGAATCACTGGTCTCTAAAATTTCAGACTGAATAACTCCGTCTGAATCGTAATTTTTAGTAGTTCTTAAGCCGGATCCCTCAAGATAAAAATCTCCATGACTTTCATGGAAACAACCGGCATGATTTTCCTCACAAACAATGTCAACAACATTGTAGCTTCCATCGGAATTGTGGGTTGTCGTGGTCTTTTGCAGTATTTCTCCATTTTCATATTTTGTTTCAACCTCTTGATTAGCTGGAAAATACTCAGCCCCATATTTATCATGATAACCGATAATCATTGATGTATCACTTTGGTTCACAATTGTTTCTTCCGTTTTTTCGCCGTTTTCATATTTTGTTTCACTGTATCCTTGCAAAACACCGTTTGAATCATAATATTGTGACGAGCTTTGTGTGACTTCGCCCTCTATTTCATAATATACAGAATCAGCATTCCAAGTATCTAGTTCAACATAGCTTAAACTACCTTGTTGTGTCGTCACTAAAGAAACTTGACCATTAGAGTGATACTGTGTTGTTGTCACACTGCCGTCAGAATTAAATTCTGTTTTTGATGAAACACCGTTTTTGCTCCCTGCAATACAAACTTTAGTTCCCGAAACATCTTTGCATGCAGTTTCTACCTTTGATGTAAAAACAACGCCGGTATCCGTATCTGTGCAGGCCCATCCTGTTTCATCACAAAAAAAGCTCCCTTCGTCTTCCCATCCATCAACACAAGTGTCTTCACAATTATATCCTGAGATGGCAGTTGAAGACAACATTGTTGCTGCCGTTAAAGCTAAACTAAAATATTTCTTCTTCATTATTTTTCTCCTAAACTGTTTTCTTAAACAATAAAAAAACCGCATCTTGAAGAGCGGTCGGAGAGTGAAATAATCATATACTGGAAAATGACTCTTATAGCCTTTAGGGAAATCCCTTGAACATTCGCTACAAGCTCCCCGACTTTAATTCGGGGATAATCTGTGCACCTTTTTAAAAACTAAAAGATAGCACTTTTGACAGCGTTATCCTTTCGCCGTCCAGTATAAAAGCTATTTCAAAGCTCCGCACCATCAAGGCACTTGATATAAGAGTTTCCTCCCATATCCAATTATATGATGTCATATTTTTTTGATTTTGTAAAGCTAAATTTATTTTTTCTTTGCTTTTTTAGGCTGAACCGGCACATGAAAACCAATTTTTGTATTGTAGTTATCAATCTTTTTCAAAAGCTGATAATCAGGATACCCGTCTTGGTGCATTTTGGCTTTTGCCTGCAGTTTTTTAACAGCTTCTTTGGTCTTCGGGCCTAATTTGCCGTCAACTTTCAAATGTGTGTGCAAGATTCTGTTTGCAAATTTCTGCACTTTTTCAATATCTTTGTTTGTTAAAGCATATTGCCGTTCAGATGAAATCGGCTGATATTTTGCTTGAGACAAAACATAATCTGCAAGCAAGCTCACAGCTAAAGCATAATTTTCGGATCTGTTCCAAATCATAATCCGTCTGAAGTTGCCTAAAATAAGATACGGCTGCCCTTTTCTGCCATCCGGAATAATGATGGAAGCTTTAAGATCTTTGTTCAAATCAAGCGCTTTGCCGTTCTTTTTCAAAACACCGAGTTCTATCCACTCTTCAACAGTTTTGCGCGTTTTATAGCCCGTTAAAGTATAATCAAAATTCCAGGGGAGTTTCACAGCCTCACCCCACGGCTCGTCAATTTTCCAACCCAAATCTTTAAGATAGTTGGCCGCCGAACCGATAGCATCATCAAAGCTGTCCCAAATATCAACAACACCGTCTCCGTCATAATCTATCGCATAAGCATTATATGTTGAAGGCATAAATTGAAAATGCCCCATAGCTCCTGCCCATGAGCCGAGCATTTTGTCATTTTCCAAATCAAAAGTATCCATAATTTTCAAAACATTATAAAGCTCATTTTTAAAAAACTTGGATCTGCGGTTTTTATAGCTCAAATTTGTTAAGCCGTCAATTAAGTGATATTTACCCTTGTTTTGCCCGAAATTTGTTTCAACCGCCCAAAAGGCTGTCAAAAAATTTAAAGGCACACCGAATTCATCTTCCACCTTTTTGTATTTTTTATTCAAATCTTTATAATGTTCGCGCGCGTGAGCAACACGGCTTTCGGAAACAAGACGATTGAGATAATCTCTTGAGGTCAAAATAAACTCGGCTTGTTTTTGATCTTGCGCAACAACTTCCGGTTTCGGATGGTAATAAGAATTTTTGCCATAAGCTTTTTCGATTGTTTTTGGTGATATGCCTTTGGCAAGCATTTCTTGCTTTAAGTTATCAAGAAAAATCATCCAAGCTTTGGGGGGTGTTTGGCTTTTATCCGCACTAAAAACGATGTTTGGCAACAAAAAGCCGAACATCAAAACAAAAGCGGATATAAGGCGCAACTTCTTCATAAACAAACCTCTCACACAAAAACATAAAACATTTTTTTGGAGTTGACAAGATAATGTTTAAATTTATGAGCAAAGCTCTAATATTATTTTATCTAAAAGCAAAAAGCCCTGATTGGTTGCGCAAAGTGTTTCATTGCTCTCTTGCAAAAGGTTACCCGCAACCATTTGCTCAAGTTTCGGACGATTGATAAACTCGTTAAAATCAAGCCCGGTAATATCCTTAAAATGAGTTTTATCAATGCCTTTTTGAAGCCGTAAACCCATAATAATGAGTTCTTCGGCGCGCTCATTTGGTGTGAGTTCTTCTTTAATATGCGGATAAACAAGTGCATAATGTTTGTTTTTAAGTTTTAATCTGCCATGTGCGCTTTCACCGATGCCGATATAATCATCACCCTGCCAATAACATTTGTTGTGTTTTGATTCGTATTGAGCCGGTGCAAAGTTTGAAACCTCATATCGCGGATAGCCATGTGTCGCTAAAAAATAAACCGTTTGTAAATACATTTCTGCGGCTTTGTCTTCTGCCATAGCTTTGACACCGCGCTTTTCAAATAAAGTCCCCTCTTCAATGGTGAGTTGATAAAGCGACAAATGTTTTAAGCCAAAAGAAACAGCCTGTTCAAGCTCTTTAAGCCACTGATCCATATTCTGATTGGGGCGCGCATAAATCAAGTCAATCGAATGGTTGTCAAAGGTTTGGACAACATCTTCAATGCAAGCAAGAGCATCATTTAGATTATGCGTGCGCCCTAAAAGCTTCAAATCATCTCTGTTCAAAGCCTGCACACCGAGCGACAAACGGTTGATACCGGCGTTTTTCAAATCTTTGAACATATTTTCATGATTTGAGTTTGGATTAGCTTCCAAGCTGATTTCAACCCCGTCTTCAAAGCGCCATAATTTTGAGGCGTGAACAATCAGCTTTTCAATATGTTGCGGCTCAATAAGAGACGGCGTTCCACCCCCGAAGAAAATCGAGCGAATAGTTTTCTTTGGCAAAAGCTCATGATAATAATCAAGCTCGTTGATATAACTTTCAATCATTTCAGCTTGATTAACACTCTTTGCGACTTTTGAAAAAAAATCACAATAAGGGCATTTGCTTTTGCAATACGGCCAATGAAAATATATCGATAACGGTTCCATATATTTTATGTATCAAAGTTATGTATAAAAATCAAACAAAAAAAGCGCCTTTTTTTAAAGGCGCCTTAAAAAATCAAAAAATGATTATTTAGCTTTTTTAGCCGGTGCTTTCTTTGTTTCTTTCAGCTCAGACGTGCAGTGCGGGCAACGTGTGGCGTTGATTGAAATTTCAGAAAAGCAATAAGGACAAGTTTTTGTTGTCGGCTCAGCGGCTTCTGCAGCTGCTTCTTTAGCAGCCATCTTTTCTTGTAAAGTATTGATGGCTTTAATGAGCAAGAAAACGGCAAAAGCCACAATGATAAAGCTGATCAAAGCGTTGATGAAAGCGCCGTATCTGATGGCTACATCATCTGTTAAAGCGATTTTCAAATCTGAAAAATCAACTTTACCGAGGAGTAATCCAATCGGCGGCATCAAAACATCTTCAACAAGTGAGTTAACGATTTTGCCGAAAGCAGCACCGATGATGATACCGACAGCCATGTCAATCACATTACCGCGCATTGCAAATTTCTTAAATTCATTTAAAAAGTTTTTCATATTCATATCCTTGTTAAAAAATCTAAAACAAATAGATTATTAAAGCTTTTCAAAAAAATAGTCAAGATTTTATTTATTTTATTCGCCTAAAGCCATAAATAAATAGCTCATCACTATAAAACCCGCAAAAACGGCAAAAGCAGATTTTTCAGTGTCTTTATAACCATATGTTTCAGGCAAAATCTCGTTGATGACAACAAATAAGAGTGTACCCCCGGCCATTGCCATGGCAAGCGGAATGAGAGATATTGAAGCGCCGATTAAAAGAAGACCGACAAATGCTCCCAAAGGTTGCACCATACCGATAATCAGTGCAATCAAAGCAGATTTTAATTTTGATTCGCCTGCAGCTACAAGCGAAATTGCCATTGTCAAACCTTCCGGAATATTATGAAGCGCAATACCAATCACTAAACTCATCGGATTGATAAATTCTTCTGCTCCGTATGCCACACCGACAGCCAAGCCTTCAGGAAACTTATGCAGTGAAATGGCAATAATAAAAAGCCACGCTTTTCTTAAATCAAATTTAGGCCCATGACGCACCATATTGTTGTGTTCGTGCGGCAACAAAATATTTAACACCCAAACCAAAGAAACCCCCAGTGTTACTGCGCCGCAATACCAAAAACCTGCGACATGAACATCTTCCTTAATTTTCATCAGCTCTTCCATAGCCGGCACCAAAAGCGCAAAGAAAGAAGCCGCAAGCATCACCCCTGCTGCAATATTGAGCATCACATTGATATTGGTTTGTGAATATTTCTTTTTAAAATAAATACAAAAGCCGCCAACACCGGTAAAAAGTCCGGCAATCAAAGCCCCATAAAGCCCATTTAAAAAATTTGCATTTTGAAAAACACTAAGCATCAGATTTTTCCTCTGTCGGTTTTGAGCGGCTTAAATGCGTCATTGAAAGAACTTTCGGCTCTAATTTTTCCTT
>DPKR01000078.1 GCA_003542415.1 Alphaproteobacteria bacterium
GGCTTAGATGGAGTAGAAATAAGAAGCGGAAAAATTTTAGTGTACACAAAAGTACATGAATTTTTCCGCTTTGCAATTTCTGCTCTGGATGAGCCATTATACGAACTTTTAGAACATGTAGCGAAGACCTGCGGTCACTTCCTTTAAGTTGTTAACACGTTTCATACCAAGATAGGTGTAGCGGCCCATCACACGCATTGCAAAATGTTCATTGAAGTCATACTGCATACCAACGCCTGCGCGATAGCCGATTCTGTTTTGGCTTTTAGAGGCTATGTCCGGATATCTGAAATCAAAACGATAGTTGGCAAGCCCAAGCGAACCGAGCAAATTAAATTGGCTGCAACCGACCGGTGCATAACCATACCAATCGGCACCATATGCCAAAAATTCGGCAGAATGCTTTTCACCATTGATTGTTTTCTTTTCTTTGAAAGATTGTTGATAAAAAGCTTCCAATCCCCAATAGCCATACATACGTGCACCCAAATTGATTGAAGGTGAATGATAACTTTCCTTCATTCTTTTTGCCGCTCCGCCGAATTTTGCATTGCTGTAAATATAGTCAACGCCGACATACGGCTTCATTTCGTTATAAACATCTGTCCAATAACCGGCATGCGCCTGAAAAGCAAAAACACTGGCAACCCCGGCAAGTAATAATGTTTTTTTCATATTAAATATACTCCTATTTATAAATAGTTGTGTTGAATTAATCCTAAAGTTCATGGAGCTATATATTCTGCAAAATTGAATTTTAAATAGTGCAGATAAAAAAATTTTGTGATATGAAAAATCCGTAGGAGAAAATAAATGCCTTTTTGCAATCCGGATATAAATTGTGCCAAGTGCGAACGTCTGCTCGCTTTTCGGCTTCAAAATCGGCAAAAATTTCCGAGCTATCACAACGGTCCGGTTCATTCTTTCGGCGCGCTTGAAGCTCAGGTTTTGGTTGTCGGCCTAGCACCGGGTTTAAACGGTGCCAACCAAACAAATCGCCCATTCACAAATGACTATGCCGGCGACATTTTATATCCTGCCCTAAAAAAATATAACTTTGCCAGCGGCAACTATGGCAAAATCAAAAATGACGGATTCGAACTCAAAAATATTCGCATCACAAATGCCGTACGTTGCGTCCCACCTCAAAACAAAGTCACAGGCGATGAGCTCAAAAATTGCCGCCCTTTTTTGATTGATGAAATGAAAGCTATGCCAAACTTGAAAATCATATTAAGCTTAGGCTCGGTTGCACACAATGCTGTTTTAGGCGCGCTTGGCTACAAACTCTCTGCTTTCAAATTTGCGCATGGTGCAACTCATTTTTTAAAAGAACACAACCTTATTTTGCTCAATTCTTATCACACTTCGCGTTATAATATCAACACCGGTGTCTTAACCCCCCAAATGTTTGACAGCATCATCAAAAAAATGAAAGAACTTCTATGAAACAAAGTTTAAAAAACATCTTAAGTCTGCTCTTTTTTATCATATCTTTTGTTTGCCTGTTTGTTTTGATTCAAACAAAACATATCTGGGGAAATGTTTATATTGAGCAAATTTTAATCAATCTTGCAGATGGTGTTTTGCAAGCCTCGAACAAACTTCTTTTGGGTTATGCCATCAGTGCCGTTTTAGGCATTGTTAGTGCCATCGCGTTTTCATTGTTTATCAAACAAAACAAATATCTCGTTTTGATCAGTAGTTTTTGCCTTGCGTTTTGCCTGTATCAAATCGGTATTTTTTCTTATATATTTCACAAAACAGTTTATACAAAACTATATGAACAAGAATATATTTATCCTCAAAACCTGACCTATACTTTTTCAAATCAAAAAAGAAACCTGATTGTTATTTATCTGGAATCAATAGAAGAAAATTATGCCATATCGCCGAATTTAAGCTCAAACCTTATCCCTCATATATACGCTCATATGAAAACCCATCTTTCTTTTGAGGGATTCCGTCAATTAAAGCACCAAGATTTTACAGCTGCCGCTATGGTTGAAAGTTTATGCGCCGTGCCTTATAAACACTCAATCTTAAAAGGTCACACAGGTTATCAAAACTATTTGGCAAATCTTGTTTGCTACCCTGAAATTTTAGAGCAAAACGGCTATCAAACGGTGTTCATAAAAGGCGCCGACATAGATTTTGCAAAAGCAAACCTTTTCTTTTCGTCTCACGGTTTTCAAACAGTGATGGGCAAAACAGAGCTTGAACAAAAATATCCCGCCTACCCTTTAAAAGAAAACAAAGGTGCTTTTTCGGGTTATAGCGATGAAGCGCTCTATGAAATGGTCAAATTGGAGCTTTTGAATTTAAACAAATCAAACAAACCTTTTGCTTTGGGTTTTATCACACTTGATACCCATACACCTGATTATCATTTAGGCAAATCGTGCACCGGCACACCATTTAATAAAGAAGATGTTGTGCGTTGTGCAGATACCCTACTTGCAAATTTTTTAGATTGGCTTAAAGAACAACCGTTTTATTCCGATACAACCGTCTTTGTTTTAGGTGATCATATAGAAACAGGCAACAACAGCCTTTATCCAAAAGAAAAAAATCGCAAAATCGTCAACTTTGTTTTAAATCCATCTCCTGTTTTCCCTGAAAAACCGCACACGGCATTTACAACGCTTGATATTGCCCCAACTGTTTTGAATGCCCTTGGCATCAGTTTCGGTCAAAACGGCTTTGGTTTAGGCCGTTCACTTTTGCAGGAAAAACAAACCTTGCTTGAAAAGATGGGCTATAAACTTGAAACAGAACTGATGAAATCTTCAAAAATTTACGATTCGTTTGAAACGGTCAAAATCAATACCGAACCCTCATATCACCTTTATGCCCCCTTCGGCCTAGAGCTCTCAACGACTGCAGAAATCAGCCGTTTTGCGACCTATTCAAACAAAATTTTAGATGCTGTTTTTTTAAGCGAATTGTCGTTTAGCCTGCCTGAAACATCTGCAAACAGCCTTTCTTTAAGCTTAAAATATAAAATTATGTTGGCCTCAAAAAACAAACGTTCCATCAAGGTTGTGGCTAATGGTCAAATCGTTGATACCCTTGTTGTCACAAACAAAGACATTCAACCCCTTTCAAAAACAATTGCTATCCCGACAAACTTATTAAACCAAAACAAACTCTTGCTCAATTTTGAGGATGAAGAACCGCTTGCATATTCCCTACCCATTGGCATTTTGAGCTTAAAACTAAATCCATAAAACAAATACGTCTTATATTTCAAAACATATCCCCTAACCAAAATCTTCGTCCGGCGTGCGTTAATACGCAGAAAGTTTTGAGCGCGGTGTACAAAAAAGGTACATAAGCGAAAATATTTCAAGTAACTAACGTATTTCATAAAAGTCTTCGTCCGGCGTGCGTTAATACGCAGAAAGTTTTGAGCGCGGTGTACAAAAAAGGTACATAAGCGAAAAACTTTCAAGTAGTAACCAGCCGGACGAAGACTTTTACAGTTTGAGACGCAAAAAACCGCTCACAATATTTTCGTAATAAACAATCACATTGTCGGGAACTTTAATGATACAAGGCGTAAAATTCCATATAAATTTTATACCGAGATAAACCAATTCATCTGCTATTTTTTGAGCGGCCTGCGGCGGAACAGCCAAAATTACTGTATCAACTTTCATAACCTTTATTTGCTCTTTAAGGCTCTTGATATCATAAACAGGCTTACCGTTAATCAGCTGCCCGATTTTTGATTTATCGTTGTCAAAAAGCGCCAAAATATTGATCCCATAATCTTTAAAATCGGCATATTGCGTTAAGGCTGTTGCCAAATGACCGGCCCCAATCACGAATATATTTGTTTTTTTGTTGAAAGAAAGCTTCTTTTCAATACTTTTTTTCAAATCCGAAACTTTGTATCCGTACTTTGGCAGTCCCTGAATATTGCAAACAGCAATATCTTTTCTGACTTGAGAATCATCAATTTTCAAAAGGGCGGCAATCTCATTGCTTGAAACAAATTCCTGCTCATTTAATGTATAATTTAAAATGCAGTGATAAAGCGTCAAACGGTGTATCAATTTTCCCGAGATTGCCGACATTTTTAATACTTCCCTTCAAAGGCATTGAGATAAATTTGCTTAATCTCGCTAAGCAACGGATAAACCGGATTCGCACCTGTGCATTGGTCATCAAATGCAAGCTTTGTGAGCTCATCAAGATTTTGCATAAAAGTCTTTTCATCAATACCATATTCTTTAATAGATCTTGGAATTTCAATTTCATCTTTGAGCTTAGCAACAGCATCAATGAGCAAATTAACGCGCTCATCTTCACTTGCATTTTCATCGCCCAAATACAAAACGTGAGCAATCTGCGCATAACGTTTTTTTGCTTCCGGTACTTTGTATTGCGGAAAAATGGCTTGTTTTGTCGGCTTATCGTTTGCATTAAAACGAATAATCTGACAAATAAGCAACGCATTTGCAATACCATGCGGAATATGATACATCGCTCCCAATTTGTGTGCCATAGAATGACACAAACCTAAAAACGCATTTGCAAAGGCCATACCGGCCATTGTTGCCGCATTGTGCATTTTTTCTCTTGCCTTCGGATCTTCTGCGCCATTTTTATATGCACTCGGTAAATACCGAAAAATTTGTTTAATTGCTTCCAAAGCAAGCGAGTTGGTGTAGTTTGTAGCCATGCAGGAAACGTACGCTTCCAAAGCATGCACCAAAGCATCAATACCGCCGGCAGCTGTTAATCCCTTCGGCATACCGTCAACAAAATTCGCATCAATAATTGCCATTGAAGGTGTTAAAGCATAATCAGCCAACGGATATTTTTGATGTGTCTTGTCATCGGTAATCACCGCAAAAGGTGTCACTTCAGAACCTGTGCCAGATGTTGTCGGAATACACACGAGCTTTGCTTTCTGCCCGAGTTCCGGAAGCTCGCAAATCCTCTTTCTGATATCCATAAAGCGCATTGCCACATCATCAAAGTTTGTTTCCGGATGCTCATACATGAGCCAAATCACTTTGGCCGCGTCCATCGGCGAACCGCCGCCTAATGCCACAATCAAATCCGGCCGATAAGTTTTCACCATTTTCAAAGCCTGCTCAATTGTTGACAAATCCGGATCCGGCTTCACATCAAAGAAAATCTGATAGTCCACCCCGATTTGTTCAAAAACATCCGTTACAGCTTTAACCGCACCGCTGTCAAACAAAAATCTGTCGGTCACAACGAAAGCGCGTTTTTTACCTGCAAATTCACGCAACGCCAAATCCGTTGCACCGCGCTTGAAATAAATTTTCGGAGGCACCTTAAACCACAACATATTTTCTCTCCTTTCTGCAACTGTTTTATAGTTTAATAAATGTTTCACCCCAACATTTTCACTCACCGAATTGCCACCCCACGAACCGCAACCTAAAGTCAGCGAAGGCTCTAAACGGAAGTTGTATAAATCGCCAATTCCGCCCTGAGATGATGGGCTGTTGATTAAAATTCTGCCTGTCGGCATCTTGCCGGCATAAAAATCTACCCTGTCTTGCACGCGTTCATCAGTGTATAAAACAGACGTATGCCCCAAACCACCGATATGCACAAGTGCATAGGCAATATCTGTTGCCTCTTCAAAATTTGAAGCCTTATACATCGTCAATATCGGTGATAATTTTTCGTGGGCATATGGATTTTCGGCACTGTAATCTTTTTGCTCAGCAAGCAAAATTTTTGTATCTTGAGGCACCTTAAACCCGGCAAGTTCTGCAATTTTCACCGCCGGTTGCCCGACAATCCCCGCATTAACTCCTTTCGGCGTCAAAATAATTTTTGCAAGTTGCGACGCCTCTTTTTTGCTCAAAAGGTGAGCCCCCCGATAAACAAATTCTTTTTTAACGGCTTCATACACATCTTTGACAACAATCACCGATTGTTCAGAAGCACAAATCATACCGTTATCAAAAGTTTTAGATATCAAAATCGAGGAAACCGCCGTGTCAATATCAGCTGTTTCATCGATAATCGCCGGCACATTCCCCGCACCGACACCAATTGCCGGCGTTCCGCTTGAATACGCCGCTTTAACCATCGAAAGTCCGCCTGTTGCCAAAATGCATTGAATTTTTTCATGTTTCATCAATGCGCCCGAAAGTTCCATTGTCGGCTCATCAATCCAGCCGATAATATCTTTCGGCGCACCGGCTTTAACAGCTGCATCCAAAACAACTTTAGCTGCCGCAATTGTTGATTTTTTAGCTCTCGGATGCGGCGAAAAAACAATACCGTTTCTGGTTTTTAGCGCAAGTAATGATTTGAAGATGGCTGTTGATGTCGGATTTGTTGTCGGCACAATACCGGCCAAAACGCCGAGCGGCGCTGCCAAAACTTTAATACCGTTAACCTTATCTTCGCTGATAACGCCACAGGTTTTAACCCCTTTGTGTTTGTTGTAAATATATTCGCTTGCAAAATGGTTTTTAATGATTTTATCTTCCAAAACGCCCATACCGGTCTCTTCGACAGCCAGTTCAGCCAGCTCGATTCGCGCCTTATTGGCAGCCTTTGCAGCCGCCTTAAAAATCGCATCCACTTTTTCTTCTGAAAATGTGGCATATTTGCTTTGCGCCGCATGAACCCTGTCAAGAAGCTCATCCAAATCTTTCAGCGTCAATATTTTTTTTTGCTCTGTTTTCATCTTATTTTTCTACCTTTCCGTTTTATTTACTTTCGAGCGAATGTGCCTCTAGAGCATAATCACCAACTTTTTTAAATGCGGTTTTAACGGTATTTAACCCCGCATTTCCGCCAATACATCCGCCCTCACAACACATTACCTCAACAAGATTGCCGGCTTCGCATTGACCTTTTTTAGCATATTTTCGAAGCTCATGCAAACTTTCTTTGTTCAATCCGTTGATTATAACAGGCTTAATTGCGTCGGGCTCACCGCGCCATGCTGCCATAACCGAACGTGCCACCCCGCCGGAAACCCCAAATTCGCGAGCTTCTTTAGAGCTTTTATAAGCAAATTCCTTTTTTTCACATGATCCGACATCAATCCCCATTGCAACAAATATAGCATCGAGCTCTTCAAAGTTCAAAACATAATTGATGTTAGAGTTGTCCAAAACCTCACGACGTTTTGCAAAACAGGGGCTGATAAACACTGCCACTGCATCCGGATGTTCTTTTTTCACAATCTCTGCCGTATAATAGAGCGGTGTTTTTGCATCTGAAACATAAGGTTTCATTTCCGGCAAATATTTTTTTACAAGCTCATTATACGCCGCGCAACAAGAGGTTGTCATAAACGGCGCCCCGTTTTTTAAACGTCTTTCAAAATCTTTTGCTTCTGTTTTAGCTGTCATATCAGCACCTTGAGCCACTTCATAAACATCAAAAAAGCCTGCTTTTTTGAACGCATCTTTTAGCTGTTCGGCCTCGCAAGGCAAATGTCCGACAAGCGCCGGCGCAAACATGGCGACCACCTTTTTGCCTTCTTTAATACATTCTAAAACATCAATAATTTGGCTTTTGGCATGCGTTGCCCCAAACGGACAAGCAATCACACACTTGCCGCAAGAAATACATTTTTCATGATCAATATGCGCAAAGCCGTCCTCCCCTTTGGCAATTGCCCCGACAGGACAAGCTTCTTCACAAGGCACAATCGTTTTCACAATGGCATGATACGGACAAGCTTTTATACACATGCCACACTTCTTGCATTTTTCCTGATTAATCACGGACCTGCCGTTCATATGCTCAATTGCCCCAAATTTACAAGTAGCCAAACATGGTTTTGCCACACAGCTTTGGCAAAGTTCCGTCACAAAAATTTTAGATGACGGACATCCTTTGCATGCATTTTGCAAAACCGTCAGAGGGTGTTCCTCCGGCTTCTTGCGTTTCAACGCTCTGTGTGCAAAATCAGATAAAAGCGTGCGTTCATCATCTTCTTCCATTGCAAAACCGAGCCCTGCAATAGCACGTGAACGTAAAATTGCTCTTTCCTTATAAACGCAACACCTGAAAGGAACTTCACTTCCTTTCGGCCTCATATCATACGGAATCAACCGCACATTTTCTTCAAAATTGTCCGATATAAATGCTTTGACAAGACGCACTAAAATTTCTTTTTTAAGCTCTTTT
>DPKR01000079.1 GCA_003542415.1 Alphaproteobacteria bacterium
ATAAAAAAATAAACACACAAGATCATGAAGGAAAATATAATTTTGGCAGAAAAAATGATGCAGGAGGACCGACAAATTATGGAATTACACAACATTCATTGGAGGAATACAACAATTGGAACAGTCCATACCGACAGGGGTATGGTTTTCCAAGCGATGTAAAAGATTTAACAAATGAACAGGCTAAACAAATTTTAGATGAAATGTATTTTAAACGATATAATATCGATAAATTGTGTCATAATGATATAGCACGTAATGTATTCGATATTGTTATGAGTACAACAAATCAAGCTCCAAAATTTTTAGCAGACTCAATAAATCAGGTTAAAAACACCAATTTTAATGATAAAAAAGTTATTTCAGATGAGTTAGCAGATTTTTCAAATACTAATTTAAATACTGATGAAATAAGACGCATCAGCGATTTAATAACACAAAAAGGTATGGATTACTATTTTAAAAGTGTTGACAGAAGACCTCAAAATATCAACAATCTAAATGGGTGGTATAATAGAAGAAAGAGCTATTACAGCAATCCTGAGGAATTTGAAAGATTATATAAAAAGCTTTTAGAAGAATATTTCAAAAAATACGGAGTATATTATAATGGAAAATAAAATGATGATAGCTATCTGTTTTTTCGCTGTGATGCTATCTTTGCCGGTAAATGCTGCAACAGACACGACAAAAGAATATCGGCAAACTCTTGAGGAATGTTGGCAGAAATGGAATACAAAAAATACTCAATCAGATGAAGAAATCTTAAATATTATTAACGCTTCTGAAACTTGTATGCAAAAACTTGGATATTCAATTATCGATCGTTTTTATACAAGCAATAAGGTGAAAATAAAAGAAAATTTTGATGTTTTTGTTAATGCTACCAAACAATTTGAAAATGATATTTGCACAAAAAGTGATTTGAGCAAAGAAAATACGGTATCAATTAAAGAAGTAACAGCAGCAAGTTCTTCGCTTTACTTATTGAAAAAAGCACTCGAAGATATAATAAGTATGGTTGAGTGGGATTTGGCAGATGAAGCGGAGTAGATTGGGACACCAGAACAAACAGATAACATCTTTCACAATAAATATTAAAAGGAGGCATTGAATGTGCCTCTTTTATAATATTTAATAGTACGGCAAATATTTTGAAGGACAAAAACGTACACATTAATAAGGTAATACGAACATATAAAATTTTCCGCGTTTGGTTTATCCTAACTTATTTACAAACTAAAGCTTTTTTTATAAAAAACAAGCTTGAAATCAAAATTAGAAAAACAATACTCAGAAAAATATTAAAGCGCAAAAAAGCAAATAGAATCAGGGTATATAATAGCGTATACACCATTATTTTGCTCTCAACGCTTCTTTGCTTTTTCAAGTGTGATATAACAAAAGTTGTCCTTGTTTTATACCTTTTGACTTTTATTTATTGAAGCGAAAAGGAGAAGAAATATGTATCAAAAAGTAGATAAAACTCAGCAAAACATCTCGCGTTGCCTTTGCCTTAACTGCCCGTCTTATTCTTCATCGTGCAAAATCAAAAACGCACATTTATCAACAAATCAGCCATCAGATGAATTAAACTCGCGCACACATTATGAAAAAATGTTTTGCGCTTTTGAAAAAAGCAATTGCATTCATCTTGACAGGGGGTGCATCTGCAAAAAATGCGCCAATTTCAAAGATTATAACCTTCAAAACGGCACCTATTGCATCCACACAGGCGGCACAAATTGACACACGGTCTAAACCCCCGTTCTTATTTAAAAGAATCTGATTTGCTCAAAATATACCGCAAAGCAGATAACCGGGCAAAATCTTTTTCAGACATTGATGAAAAACTATTGTCTTACGGTGAGGTCGTATCCGCTTGCGCCGCATCAAAAAAATGTGCAAATGAAAGCAGCATCAAGCGCAATCAGGTTTTGTTTTGGACATATCATCACATCGGCGATTTGTTTTTAAAAAAGAATCTCGATCATTTTGAACAAAACAACAATATTCTTGCTTTAGAAGCTTATCAAAATGCCTTAGAATTTTCAAAAACAAATATTGAGCAAACCGACACCTTAAAAAAAATGCGCGATATTTATTTGTCTTTGGAAGATGAAGATTCTTATTTCCGCACATCTTCCGAAATGGCGCGACTTGTTGATGATGCCTTAAAAGCACAAACCTTTTTAGAGCTTGCCCAAAGCGCAACATCTGCCGAAAAAGAAGCCTATTTTTTGGAACAGGCTTTAAAGTTTGTGAACAAAGAAGACCTTTCTTTTTTGCAAAAATGCAAACAGAAAATCGTCTTGTGCGAACGGCTTTTTGAAATTTATCAAAAAATCGGAAAGTTTAACAAAGCCTCTCAAATTAAAGCTCTTCAAAAACAAACTCAAAAATTTTTGCATTAAAAAAAGACCGATTGAAAAATCGGTCTTTTCATCACACAAGTTCGCCTCGGCCTTGGTTTGCGTTGATCTGAGCGTTGATTTCCATTTCGCGGTCATAAACCTCCTTGTCCATCACATGCGGAAACTTGCAATACATGCCGTTCCACACAATTTGAACCTCATCGCCAACCTTCAAATCCGGCTTGTCGAAACCGTAAACGGCGCTGATTTTTTTGCCGTTTTTCTCGAACTCACAGAGAAAACATCCGTCTTCATCCGTGAACTTGTAGGTTAATTTGGCTTTGCCAACATACGTGCTGCTTTCCTCTTTTGCAAAAGCCTTGTTCGGCATTTTTGCAAACAACACAAAAATGATGACACAAACCAAAGCAATCACGAGGATAATTCCTGCTGTGCTCATAACTTGTACGTTTTAGTGTTATTTCTCGTTCTTTTTGCCGCCGGCAAGCGCCATCACGGCAATGGCAATAAAAAATATTACCACCACAATAATTGTTACAATCTTACTCATATTTATCTGGTTTTAAAATTATACAAAATCGATTTTAGTTTAGCTTCTTTTTGTCAAAAGTCAAATAAAAATTTTTTCGAATCGCGTTTGAAAAAAAACGAATCGCGAAAACCTCTTTTTTTACACCTTTGATAACATATTTAAACGACAATACATCTTTTTGGTTGTATCTTTCGTGATAAAAATCACGTTAAATCATATGGTTAATTCTAACCCTTTGATTTTATTTTATTTTCTTTTTTTACACTTTTTTATCCACCAACACACAAAAAAATTATGGCTGATTTTTAAGCACATAACACTTTTTTTAATTTTTTTAAAAAAAATTTTCTTGTGAATTTTTCTTATTTTTGCGACACTTAGCACATGTTCAAAAAAATTATGTGCATACCATATATTGTTTCTTTACTTTTTGTAAACACAATATATTGTATTGAATAAAACAATTCGTTGCAACCATACTTTTTTAATTTGAAGGATAAAAAATAAAAATGTCAGACAATAACACCATGAGCTTCAAAAGCACATTAAAAATTGAAAATGTTTCAAAGCGCGACGGCACTCTTTCGCCTTTTAACGCTGAAAAAATCTACAATGCTATTTTAAAAGCAGGCACAACAACGGGTGAATTATCTGAAAAAAAGGCTCACGCTTTAACCGAAAAAGTCTTGCTTGAAATTTCACAAAATCATGAAGAACCTGTTATTTCAATTGAAGACATTCAAGATTTTGTTGAAAAAGTTTTGATTAAAGAAAACTATTTCAAAACAGCTAAGGCATATATTCTTTATCGCGAAAAACGCGCTTGGATGCGTCATGATAAAAAGACAATGGTTGACGTTGAAAGCTCCATTAACGAATATCTTCAAAAGCTTGACTGGCGCGTCAATGCCAACGCCAACCAAGGCTATTCCAACGGTGGTTTGATTTTGAATGTTTCCGGCAAAGTCACAGCCAACTATTGGCTCAGCACGGTTTATCCTTCTGAAGTTGGCGAGGCTCACCGCAACGGCGATATCCATATCCATGATTTGGATATGCTTGCAGCCTACTGCGCCGGTTGGTCTTTAAAAACACTTTTAAAAGAAGGTTTCAACGGTGTTCGCGGCAAAGCAGAAGCCAATCCGCCAAAGCATTTATCTGCTGCCACAGGTCAAATGGTCAACTTTATGGGAACACTTCAAAACGAGTGGGCAGGTGCACAAGCATTTTCATCTGTTGATACTTATCTTGCGCCGTTTATCCGCAAAGACAATCTTTCTTATAAAGAAGTCAAACAATGCATGCAGGAACTGATTTATAATTTAAACGTTCCTTCTCGTTGGGGTTCTCAAACACCGTTCACAAACTTCACATTCGACTGGGTTTGCCCGGAAGATTTGCGCGATCAACACCCCTACATCGGCGGTCACATTGCAGGTCATGACGAAAACTTTATGCCGATTATCGAGGGCCAAGAAGAAATGCCGTTTACTTATGGTGATTTAAAAGAAGAAATGGCCATGATTAACCGCGCTTATATTGAAGTGATGATGGAAGGCGATGTTTTGGGCCGTCCGTTCACCTTCCCGATTCCAACATACAACATGACGCCTGATTTTCCGTGGGAAGATAAAAACACCGAGCTTTTGTTTGAAATGACAGCCAAATACGGCATGCCTTATTTCCAAAACTTTATCAACTCTGTTTTAAAACCGGGACAAATCCGCTCAATGTGCTGCCGTTTGCAGCTTGACTTGCGCGAGCTCTTGGCCAAAGGCAACGGCTTGTTCGGATCTGCGGAGCAAACAGGCTCGATTGGTGTTGTCACCTTCAACTGCGCTCGTTTGGGCTATGTTTATAAAGGAAATGAAGCAGGCTTGTTCGGCCGTGTTGATGAGCTCTTGCACATTGCACAAACATCTCTCGAGATTAAACGTAAAACCATTCAAAACCTCATTGATCAAGGCTTGTATCCTTATACAAAGCGCTATCTCGGAACGCTTCGCAACCACTTCTCAACCATTGGTGTGAACGGTATCAACGAAATGATCAGAAACTTCACAAACGATGAACACAGCGTTGCAGATGCTTGGGGTCAAGAATTTGCCGTTAAATTCCTTGATTATATCCGCGCTCGTCTTGTTAAAATGCAAGAAGAAACCGGCCATATGTATAACTTGGAAGCCACCCCTGCCGAGAGTGCAACCTATCGTTTTGCAAGAGAAGATAAAAAACGTTATATGGGTATCATTCAAGCCGGCACAGCCGAAGACCCGTATTATACAAACTCTTCACAGCTTCCGGTCGGCTATACGGATGATCCTTTTGAGGCGCTTGATTTGCAATCTACCTTGCAAACAAAATATACGGGCGGCACCGTTCTCCACCTTTATATGAATCAACGTATTTCATCAGCTAAGGTTTGTCGTGATCTCGTTCGCCGCGTGTTAACGAATTATAGACTTCCTTATATTACAATTACACCAACATTTTCAATTTGCCCGAAACACGGCTATTTGAATGGTGAACATAAATTCTGTCCGCTTTGTGATGAAGAGAAGAAGGCAGAAAAACTAAAGGCCCTTAAAGCCACAAACTCTAATGTTGCTTAAAACTTATTAACTTATTTTTTGAAAGGATTTTATAAAATGACAAACGTAATTAATTTTAATGATATCCAATTAACAGATGCAGAGCGCCAACCTTGCGAAGTTTGGACACGCGTGATGGGCTATCACCGTCCGGTTTCCGAATTTAACAAAGGCAAAAAGAGCGAATATTATTCTCGTGTTTGCTTCTGCGAAGAAAAAGCCGTAATGCACATTGATGCAGACAAATTAGCCGCAGAATAGTTTTATGCCTGATTTTTCAAAAATTTTAATCGGCGATGTTGAAGCTTTCAGCATCGTCGATTTTCCTTCTCACATTGCAGCCGTTGTTTTTTTACAGGGCTGTCCTTGGCGTTGCCCTTTTTGCTACAACGCAAGCTTGCAACCTTTGAAACCGAGCGAGCCGTCTGACTGGACTTTTGAAAAACTCTTAAAATTTCTTGAACGCCGTTTAGGTATGCTTGATGCCGTTGTTTTTTCAGGCGGCGAACCTTTGGTGCAAGAAGGTCTTTTTGATGCTATCAAAGCTGCCAAAGATTTAGGTTACACCATCGGTCTTCACACAGGCGGCTATCGGCCTGAACATTTAAAAAAAGTTCTGCCTCTTTTGGATTGGGTCGGTTTAGATGTCAAGGGGCCTAAAGCAAAATACAAAGCCTTGACCGGCGGTTTTAATGCTTTTGATGATATGAAAAAAAGCCTTCAACTTCTCTTAGATTCCGGCATACATTTTGAATGCCGCACAACTTGCGACCCTCGCGAACTGAGTGTTCAAGACCTTTTCGAGCTCGGCACATTTTTAAAAGAGGCGGGTATAAAAGAATATTATTTGCAAAAATACCGCCCCGTTTCTTCTGACAAATCAACAACAGATACAGCTTGCGAATCGCTGATATCAAATGAAAAGCTCATTTCCTTCCTCTCCCAGTCCTTTGAAAAATTTGAGGTTAGAAGGTAACCTCTGTCTTCTCCAAAAGTCAAAAACAAACTCACATCCATTTTCGAAACATTTTGCCTCACAAGCTTCTTGCTATATCTGATATTGTCGTATTATCAATAGATAGATTTGGGTCGTAAAGCATATGATCTCCCCATCTTTATACATTTTGAATATCTCTTTTTTTATTGCAATAAATAGCAAATAGTTTACAATGCAAAAAAAACAGAATAGGTGAGCAATATATGATAAAATTTACAAAAAAGGACATATCCTTGCATAATTTTTTTACAAAAAAGTATTTAAAAAGATTTTTAATACTTATATTTGTTTATTGGGTAATTGTTTTGTTGTGTGAAGTTTTGGTTTTAGATTTTGATGTTACTATTAAGAAAAACACCAATCCTTCGTCGCTCACTTCGAATGATAATCTTTATTTTGACAATATCGAAAATTTCATTAAATTTGTTCAAAAAGATACGAGAGAGCCGAAAATTCTTGTATTTGCGCATTTTTTTGATGACAGAGGAGAACCGCTTATTTTAATGAAATTGGCTTTAACACTCAAAAAAATGGGCTATAATGTTTATGCTATGGGCATACATCGCGGGAAAAACGAAATAATTTTAAGAAATGCTGGGATTCCCTATTTGGTGGACGGAGCTTTTGTTTACGCCTCACAGAAAGAACATGAGAAACTTTTTAAGGAAATTGATGTTGCTGTGATTAACAATCAGGTGCTTGAATTGTATTCGCCTGTTTATGATTATAAAGTAATTTGGTGGTATCATGGTTCACTTGTTTGTCCAAATGGGTCAATCATTCAATTAAAAAAACCGCAAAAATATTGGCAAGATATTGATAAACATACATATATGGTTACGCAAGAATATAATGATTTAGTTACAATTACAGAAAAACAAATTGAAAGCTTATCTCCGTGCCGAGAAAAGAAAATGGAACTTATTCGTAATACGGTATCAACTCTATCTTCAACAGACAGCAAAGATTTAGAAAACAAGATATTAGAGCAGATGAGAAACGCTAAAGAAGATGGAAAAATTATTTTTTCGACAATCGGCTATCTTAATCCGATTAAGGCACAAGATATTTTAGCAGCCGCCATCAAATTATTGCCGATAAGCTACCTTCACAAGGCGGAGTTCTTTTTTATAGGGGCCCCCTTGGATTATAATTTTTTAAATGAACTAAAAAGGGAAGTGGCAGGATATGAGAATATTCATATAACAGGATCAGCGCCACATGCCATTATAGGTAATATTTATGATTTAACGGATATGCTTATTGTTCCGAGCAGAACAGATGCCTCTCCTCTTGTTGTTCAAGAAGCAGCCGAACATAAAGTTCCGGCAATAATCACACAGTATGTTGGGTCAAAATTTATAACTAAAGATAGCTCTAGCGGATTTATTGTGAATTTGGATGCGAAAGAAATAGCAAAAAAAATAGAATGGGCGATAGATCATCCTGAAAAAATCAAAAAAATGGGCTTAGCAGCACGTAAAAATTATGACAAAACATCATCTGAGCAAGAGTTTGCTAAACGTTGGAGCGATAAGATTGATCGTAAGCTTAAAGAAGTGGCTGATTATGAAAATAGATTAAAACAAGAATAAAAAAATCAGGGATATACCTCATTATTGCGTATTTTGCACAGATTGTTTTTAAGATAGGAAAAATCATCACAGAAAGCAGCGGTTGCTTGCTCCCAAGAATAAATCCCTATTTAAATAAGTTCAAAATTCTTTTT
>DPKR01000090.1 GCA_003542415.1 Alphaproteobacteria bacterium
AAGGTTATCGGCTGATCATTTAAAAAGATTTTGCTTTTTCCGTCAACGGTTAAAGTGCGCTTAATAATGATTTCTTCATCTGCCTCAATTTCATTTTCGGCGCAAATCTTAAAAAACATTGAAGACTTGTTTTTCATCTCAAAGTTTGCCGTCACCGAAAGCTTTTGCTCGCCTGTCCTGATCAAATCCGTGTCAGCCCTTGCGCCCAACACGAGCCCCAAGCTGTCGAGCAGAATAGATTTTCCCGCACCTGTTTCGCCTGAAAAAATTGTCAACCCTTTTGAAAAATCAAGGTCCAATTTTTCAATCAAAACAACATTGTTGATTTTGAGATGCGTTAACATAAAAGTCCTATTTCAAGAGCTTTAAAGCCTTTTTGTTCCAACGGCTTTTCGGATAATTGAGATCTAAGATTTTTGCCGCGCGTTTGGCCTCATTTTCAAGCCCGATGAGTTGATAAATTTCAACCTCGCGATAAAGCGCTTCTTCAATATGCACCGTTGTCTGATATTTTTGCACCACTTGATCAAACCTGTTTAATGCCGACAAATAGTTTTTGTTTTTCAAATAATATCTTCCGATATTCATTTCTTGCGCCGCTTCATGATCAAGGGCCAAGTTCATCTTGTTTTTGGCATCTGTGGCATATTCCGTGTCAGCAAAAAGATATGCAACTTCGCTCAAAGCGTCATAAGCATTTTTTGTTGCGCTTTGGTCTTTTTTGGCGTCATTGATTTGGTCATAATAGCAAATACTTCTCAAATAGTAGGCATATGCAATATCCTTGTTGCCCGGATGATATTTAATGAAGCGGTCAAGCGCCATAATCGCATCGTCATACTTTGCGTTTTTGTAATAGGCATATGCCCCCATCAGCTTTGATTTCACCGCCCATTTCGAATACGGATGTTCAATTTCAACTTTTTCAAAATACTCAGCCGCTTTTTCGTAATCTGCTTTGTTCAAACGTCTGTATCCTTTGGTGTATAAAGTTTCCGCCGAAAGCAAACTTGTGTCTTCTTTTTTTGAAGCGCAAGCATTTAACATACAAATACAAACCAATGCTATCAAAATTTTTTTCATTTTTTCCTCTTTATAAAATTTCGTAATTTTCTTTGTTTTCAAAAAGCTTTTTTAAAACTTCGTTATTGTGGAAGTGTCCTGTTCTCAAAGCCTTCACATCAGATAATATATAATATCCTGATGTGTATAAATCACCAATCAGGTCAAGCACCTTGTGGTTCACACATTCGTTTTGAACCCTGAACCCTTCCGGATTTAAGATTTTATTACCATCCAAAACAACGGCATTTTCCAAGCTGCCGCCTTTGATCAGCCCAATCGAGCGCAAATAATCAATTTGGTATTTTTCGCAAAATGTTCTTGCGGGCGCAATTTCTTTTTCAAAAACATCTTCCGTCACCGTTTCGTCAAAAATCTGCGTGCCAACAATTTCTGAGGCAAATTCGATTTCAAACCAAATGTGCAACCCCTCAGTTTTTGGCGGACAGAGCTCCACAAAATTTCCTTTATCATCTTCAAAGCGAACGGCTTTGAGCACTTTTAATATTTTTCGCTCACTTGATTGCGTTTTTAACTTTGCTTTTTTGAGCTCTTCCAAAAGCTTTAAGGCGCTGCCGTCCATAATCGGCAACTCTGGGTTTGAAACATCAATATAAACGTTGTCAACACCTCTTGCCCAAAGGGATGCCATTAAATGCTCAATGGTTGAAACAGTTTGCCCGTCTTTTTGCAAACAAGTGCAATTTTTTGTGTCTTTCACTTCGCTATATAGCGCCTTGATTTCAACGCCGGATTTAACAAACACAATTCCCGTGTCAACAGGGGCCGGTCTTAAAATGAGTGTTGAATCAAGCCCGCTGTGAAGCCCTATTCCTTTAATTTCTATTTTATTTTCAAATGTACACTGTTTCATTTTTATCTTCTTTAATCAAATTTTTCAGGTGGCCTGTAAGCCGGGTTTTGTATATGCCATTGCTTTACCCGTTAGGGCAAAGATTCACACCGATAGCTATTCATCTCACCAAACCGTTGCCGGTTTGCTCTTGCGACCTACCTTTGGACAGAGTGGAAACGCTCCGTCAGGGAAAATCCCTGATACACCTCGTTTGGTCTTACATCGGATAGGGCTTGCCTTGCCTGCTTTATTGCTAACGCAGCGGTGAGCTCTTACCTCGCCTTTTCAACCTTACCAAAGCGTGCTTTGGCGGAAACTTTCTGTGGCGCTTTCCCTCGGATTTCTCCGGCCGGACGTTATCCGGTACCCTGTTTCCATGAAGCCCGGACTTTCCTCACCCTCGGATTTTCCTTTCCGCGGCGCAGCTATCCGGCCACCTAGAGTGCAGATTACACAAACTTTGCCTTTATTGCAATAATTTTTATCACTTTTGCTTACATGTTAAACATATTTTAATCAATTTTGCTCAACAATGTTTTCAGACTTTAATTTATTTTAAGGAGTATACTCTCATGAAAAAATTGTTATTAACTGCTTCTGCTGTGGCTATGTTTGCAGCTTTTGCAAATCCTGCCAATGCAGAATGCAACGGCATATACGGTGCCATCCGTGGCGGTGTCGTTAAACACGATGCTGATAAAATTCAAGGAGATTTGGATGCTGAACGTTTAATGATTTCCGGCGCCCTTGGTTACCGCTATGACTATTTCAGAACAGAACTTGAATATGTCTGGCGTAAATATAATAGAGACAATATTCCGGCTCTTGACGAAAAAACATTGCTTAAGTCCTATTCTTATATGTGGAATATCTATTACGATATTTTGCCTTTTAACTGGTGGACACCTTTTGTCAATGCGGGGTTAGGCTTTACAAAAACAAGTTATGTTGATAGAAACGCTTATGCTATCAGCAAAAAATGGAAGACAACCAAATTTACTTGGTCTTTAGGCGCTGGTTTGTCCTTGAAAGTCACAAACCGCTTCAATATTGATGCTGGTTATCGTTACTATGATTTTGGAGAACCTCATCGTTATGATGTTACGGCTCAAGAAATCTATGCCGGTATTCGTTATGTATTCTAACAAAACCGCTTAATATAGGGAGAGTCTTAAATAAAAAAGACTCTCCTTTTGTTTAAAAAAATACTAAGGAGGCTTTATTATGGCAAACAAATTGTTCGGAACAGATGGCGTCAGAGGTGTTGCAAACACTTTTCCTATGACGGCTGAATTTGCTTTTCGCTTGGGTCAGGTTTTATCTGACCTTATCTGCACGGGTTCAAAACGTGTGGCGATTGCCAAAGACACGCGCGTTTCGAGCTATATGCTTGAATCGGCGCTCATTGCCGGCTTTACTTCCATGGGTGTTGATGTTGTCAAAATGCGTGTTGTTCCCACCCCTCTCATCACCTCTCAAATTCAAGAGCTTGATGTTGACATGGGTGTCATGATCACAGCCTCTCATAACCCTTATTCTGATAACGGCATCAAACTGATTGATCGCTACGGCGACAAGTTTTCGGATGAGTGGAGTTCAAGAGTTGAAGAGCTTCTTATATCCGATCGCAAATTTATTCCTTCTAAAGATGCCATCGGCAAAGTTTATAAAGATAAAACTTCCGTTCCGACATATATGGAAAATGTTTTGGCCATTGCCCCGACCCCCGATGCTCTTTCAGGCTTGCGCCTTGTTGTTGATTGCGCAAACGGTGCTTTTTCAAAAATTATACCACAAATTTTTAAGAGTTTGGGCGCCGGCATCATCACACTTGCCAACACCCCTGACGGCTACAACATCAACAAAGACTGCGGTTCTCAACACACTGAAAATCTCTCTCAAATTGTTGTTCAAAGCCATGCTCATTTAGGCATTGCCGTTGATGGCGATGGTGACAGAATCATTGTTGTTGACAACTTAGGGCATCGAATCGACGGCGACCAAATCATTGCCTTCCTTGCCACCTATTTGAACAAACACGGCAAACTCAAAAACAATGCTGTCGTTGCAACCGTTTGGTCTAATCTGGGGTTGGAAAAATATCTTCACAACCTCGGTATTGATTTTTATCGCACCCCTGTCGGCGAACGCTATGTCATTGAAAAAATGCGCGCTACCGGCGCATGCCTCGGCGGTGAAGAATCCGGACACATGGTTTTAAGTGACTACACCAGAACAGGCGATGCGCTTATTGCCGGCCTTGTTGTTTGTTTGGGGCTTTTAGAAGACGGGCGAAAGGCTGCCGATATTTTTCCTGTCTTTAACAAATGTCCTTGCCTTATCACGAACATCCGCTTTGAAAACGCTGATGAAGTTTCAAAAGTTTTTGAAGCTGACGAAGTAAAAGCTGTCATAGAAGCCGCTCAAGAGCAGATTGCCCCTCAAGGCTCAATCATTGTTCGCAAATCCGGCACCGAACCTGTCATCAAAGTTCGTGTTGAAGGCGAAATCGAATCGTTTGTTCAGTCTTTGAGTCAAAAAATCGTATCAACCATTGAAGCTCAACGAGGTTAATATGCTAAAAGGTCTTTTTTCACTTGTTGTCACAGGCATTCTTTTTAATCCTTGTGTTTTTTTCGGCGGCCTGATCGGTATTTTAGCATACATCAAACTTTCAACCCAACAACTTGAAGTCCTTTGCCTTAACTATCATCTTTATCTTCTGTTTTTCATTTTCTCTTTTTTATATATCCGTTTTTTCAAGAAAAGCCTAAAAGATGACCTTGTCCATATTGACTGGAAAGCCACTTTTTCAAACATCATCAAACATTTTCTTTTAATGACCTTTTCCTTTTTTGTCGGGCTTTTGCTTGCCTCATATTTTGATTTTTCAATGCCGGAGCCTAAAAAAGGAACAGATTCGGAATATTCTGAAATCATGAGCCTTCAAAAGCAGGTTCAAGATTGGCAAAACAACTACAACGAAATGCTTAACAAAATAAAATAAACTTTATTCTTGA
>DPKR01000127.1 GCA_003542415.1 Alphaproteobacteria bacterium
TTGAACAACATCTTGACCTGTTTTCCATATATCATTAAAAATCTGTCCTGCAGTCTTTGTGCACTCGCCGTTTTTGAGCTTGCCTTGGCAAGTTTCCGTGTTGGTTAAAATTGTGCCGTCTCCGCCGACAGAACAAAGCTTTCTCGTCATTGTTTCTGGATTCCAAGCCCCTTTCATTGTTGCAGGACTGCACCCGGCTTTTATAATTTTATCTCTTTGTTCTTGTCCTGCCAATTTAGTTTCCATTTTCGGTCCCGTCACCCCTGTTGTTAAGGCGCTCGTGTCAACACCCGCCAAAATGCCGGCATTTTTCTGGGCTTCTGCCCTTCTTGCAGCAAGTTCTTCTTCCGTCATCGGAGGTTGCCCCTCCCCTGTCGGATTAGCAAGGTCGCTGTCGAGCGTTCCGCGGATGATAGCATAGTCGCTCGCCGCCAAAAAATTGCTGAAAGTCAATTGTTTTTGCTTTGCTTTTTCAACATTATATCCGCTGAAATATTCCAAAAACGGAAACATCAGAGACAACAGAGAAAGCCCAATCATAATGTAGCCCAAGTGCTTGTAACTGATTTTATTGAAAATCGCCGCAACAGCAAACATCACCAAGCCAAATCCGGCAATCACATAAACAATTTGTCTTAAATCAACAAGCGTTCCATAAATTTTCTTTTGCAAAATCACAAAGATATCGCTGGCACTTTCGTTCGACTTAAGATCCCTAAAACCTTCGGTCCCCGGCATATTCCCCGCTTGGACTGATGACTCCGAAGAAGTTGAGGCTTTATTACTCCCCGAGTTCGGTTGATTAGAAGAAACAAAAGAACCGTTTTCATCACCAATCAAATTATGTCCATATGGATTGCTAAATGTATTGTTAAGCTGCGCACAAACCTCGTTTGGCACAATCACAAAAGCCAAGAATAAAACAACTAGCCCCGCTTTCAAAATTCTCATCATCTTATTCATGTCAGCCTCCATTCAATTTTTTTAAACATCAATTCCGTTTGTATGCTGGCATTGCATTCACAAGCGTATCTGTAATCCCCTGCACACTCGTGTCAGCACCTGTGCCTGCTGTCATATAGTGGAGCAAACCGCCTGTTGCCGCAATCACCACCACACCGATAATAATAGCCGCAAGCCATTTCCAGTTCAAAACGCCGAAAATTCCACCAAGCGCAACAGCAATAATTCCAAAGCCGGCAGATGCAAAAATAATTTTCTTCATACCTTCAAAAATTTCCGCACCTGTATTGGTCAAAGTTTCAAAAGCAGCATAAGAATCCGTTGCACATAAAATCGAAGAAACAGCAAAGATCAAAAATCCTGCCAACAAATATTTCCTTATTTTCTTAAAATTTATATCCAACATCCTTATTCCCCATTATAATTAAGTTCACTCGTTTTTTTAATAATAATCATCAAGGGGAGGTCTTCTTTCAAAGACCTTCCCCTTAGATATATATTAGTTATGCTGATAACCACCGGTAACTTGTGTACTATTATCCGCGCTGAATGTATCGCCATAAGCACCTGAACCGCTTGTGGTAATAGCATCACCTGTCGCATAAGAAATCAAAGCACCGGCAGCAGCCAAAACGCCAAGGCCGACAGCGAGTGCGCCGAACCAAGGCCATTTAACCTTGCCGAAGATTGCTTGAACAGCCAAACCGACCAAACCGAAGCCACCAATCACAAACACGATTGTTCTAACGGATTGGAAAACGTTAGCAGCTTTTGTAATACCGGCGCTAACAACTGTTGTTGATGATGATGTCGGACCAGCCATAGCATCTGCCGCAACAAATGCAAAAACAGCAGCCAAGCCAAGCATTTTCAAAATACGTTTTTTCATGAGAGTTCTCCTTCAAATTTGTTAATAAAACTTCTTTTATACAATTATAGAATATCAGATTTTTTAAGATTTTGCGAGTCTTTTTTGCAATAACAAATTTCTTGTAACTTGTTGATTTTCAAAAGAATTATCAGTCTGTAACAAAAAATTCATAATTGTTCTGATACTCCAAAACAACAATTTTGTATCATAAAAAAGTTAAAACATCTTAAACAAAAAACCAACCCTTTGAACAATCCTATCCACACCTTTTATGATCATTTTTTTATCGCCACCCCTCCGAGCGAATTTTATTTTGTCACCCCTCGAGGCGCTGAAAGCGCCGAAGATAAGGGGGCCACAAAAGCGGCATCACACGCTTTGCGTGCATTAATCGCCGCTTCTTTGTTGTCATTCTCGGGCGTGTCGCTTTAGCGACCAGACCCGAGAATCCACTTCCTTAAAATTTGAAAACATTTTTGAGCTGATGTTTTTGCTCCAAATGAATTGATATACAAGCCCACAAAAAAAAATCAAATCAGCATTAAATAAATTTTAACACAATCTATTGTAAGCTCTCAGAAGATAAAACAGGCGAAAACCCGAAAAAGCATCTTAATTTGCTGATTTTTCGATGTTTTCAACAATTATGGAGTTGTGTTAAAATATGCAAAAAAATAACGTCAAAAGTTTTATTTGCAGTTTTCTTTTTTCCATTTTGGCAGTTTTCGCTGTCCAAAAAGTCTTTTTGCACACACCTCAAGCAGAAGAAAAACCAACCCCGCATATAAAACCTCAAAAGATTTCTCTGTTTTCAGAAAATAAATCCTTTGATGAAAAAAGTCTTTCTTTAGCTTCCGGTGCTGCGGTTGATGTTTCTCAAATCGGTGAATTGACAGCTCCTGCAAAAATAGAAATTGCTCAGGCTGATTTGCCTGCCCCTTCTGCCGACAACACATTAATATATAATATACCCCACAACCCCCTTTCCGTTCAAACCGATTTAGCACACGCGAGCGAAATCAAACTTTCAAACGATGAATTAAGTGAAATTCATGAAAACAAAGAACATATTGAAAGCGGCATTGTTTATGCCGACATCAGCGATACCTTTGAACAAAGCGGTAATCAAATCTCTTTAGCTCAAAATGATACAGACGAAATTCCGCTGTTTGAGGGCGTTGAAACACTTCATCAACATATCAATGTTGCAAATTCTTCTAGCGCATCTCAAATTGCAATGGTTGAACCCTCTGCTCTCATCAACACGATTGAAGAACCGGATATTTTAGAAGAAGAAAAAAACTTAGCCGAAGCGGATATCAAAAAAAGTGAACTCGGCGATATGTTTGCCATTTCTCAAAATTCCGATGAAATTGATGAAAGTGCTTGGAGTGTTGCCTCTGCCGCTTCCGAAAACGAGTCTGTGTCTGAAGAACAAATCTCGCTTTCAGATCAAGACAGCCCGTGGGTCATGGCAAAGGGCAACAAATTTGCTAAAAATCAAGCAGCGGTCGAAACGTTTTCTTCCTCAATTGACGAACAAACAGATCAAGAAAATGAAGCGCAAGATGTAGCTGTTTCGCAAAAGGAAGAAAAAGTTGAAAAAGCTTTCAGCGAACCCCTTTTAAAGAAAAAAGAAACAGATACAAAACTCGCCTACCAAATGATTCAAAATATTTTAATTCCCATCCCGGATGATATTTTAAATGATGCTGATTTAACCCCTGATTTGACTGCATCTCCCGAAGGTGGCGAACAAGATCCGAAAAGCATCCAAAAATCAAAAATGGAAACACCGGATTTAAATGAAAATGAAAAACAAAGCGGATTGCTTAAAAGTATTTCAACATGGTTTGGTAAAAACAAAAACGATGAAACAGACAAGTCAGCTGCAAGTTCGGCGGATAAAAATTCTCAAAAAACAAAAGACGGTATCATAAATGCTGTCAAAGGAAAAGTCTTTTCCGCACTCGGTAGCTTTGACGACTATCAAAAAACAGGAAACACAAACATTATGCCTGCCGAACTTCGCCTGTCGTTTCAGCCTAACCGCGCCGAAATTTCCGGACAAACATTAAGGTGGATATATGCTTTTGCTGACAATGCCCGTGACAACGATGATGTATATGTTGAGGTTCGCATTGATGGCACAAGTTCATATGCTCTTCAGCAAAAAAGACTCAACCTCTTAAGCAGTATTTTTGCCTCACGTGGTGTGGATTATCGCAAAATAAACACGATATTCACATCTCGTGAACCAAACTCTTTTATTATTAGGAATATTCGTTTTAACAATAAAAGCAAAGGAGATGCAAACAAATAACACATAAAAAATCAAACGGCGGCTGATAAGTTTGCCAAACTGCTTGATTCTTTTGTTTTGAGTTTGTATGATTGAAAAAATGAAAAATGATTATATGAAGGATTTTAATATGAACAGAAAAACTCTTTTACTTGCTTGTCTGTCAGCAATTGTCAGCTTATCAGGCTGCGTTATGTACAGAACAAGCCAACCTGAAAACAACGCTGTTTATATGAGCGCAGATGAAAACGCCTGCCCTCAAGGCGTTTGCGAAACAGATCCTTTTATTAACTACACCAACACGCGTGCAGATTTCAGAGAATATGGCGAGCTTTCGCCGCGCGATCATCTCGTGTCTCAATCCGGTGCTGGCAACAACATTTCGGCTTCCGTTCCGCCAACAATTGAAAGCGAGGTCATCAGCTATGAAGAGCAGGTTGATCAATCATTGACCCCTTCTGATGAAGCGCAAACAACAGAAGTTGTTGAAATCAAAGAAGGCGAAACATTGCCTGAAACTCTTGAAAACACAGCTTCTGAAGATAATGCTTTGTCTCAAGATGAAACCGTTGTTGCCGAAAACGACACGACAGAAGCTGAAACAAACGCTGATGTTGATGAGGAAGATCCTGTTCAGGATTGGTATGCTGAAGAAGGTCAAAACCTCAAAGCATTGCTCACAAAATGGAGCAATGATTCCGGCTGGCGTTTGGTGTGGAACACAAACAGAAATTATGTCTTAAATGCAGGCGCTATGTTCAGGGGCCGTTTTGCTGATGTCAGTTCAGCCTTAATCAGAGCTTTTGCAAGGGCTCGTCCTGCTCCGATCGCCACATTTTATAAAGGCAACCGCGTATTAGTCGTTGAAACAATGGAGGATGAAAATGCGTATGACTAAAATTAATTTAAGTTTAGGTTTGGCTCTTTTAGCATCAGTTGCTGCCTGTTCGCTTGCAACAGATATGGACGCCACACTAGAGCGTGAAGTTGAAAACGCTGCCGAATTGCGCCATGAGGCTCAAAAGCCGATGGATGTCGCAAACAACGATGTCATCCGCGTCAACGATGATATTTGGCTCGGCGATACGAGTGAGGTGGAATACGAAGGTTCGCCCATTCCGTCATATTTAGAAACCTCCGATGGTATCACCCTCATTTCAAACCGTCCGATTACGCTCTATGAAATCGGCACAATGATCAACAAAATCACATCTATTTCCGTTCGCTACGAACAAGAATTAGATGGTTCTGTTCAACAACTTGCTGACGGCAACAAACCTTCTCTGCAAGATATTGGTGCACAATGGGCCGATTCAACCAAGATGCTCGTTTCATATAAAGGTCCTTTGAGCGGTCTTTTGGATGAGGTTTGCAATCGTTTCGGCATTTGGTGGAAATATGAAAAGAAACAAATTTATTTCTATAAATATATCACCAAATCATTTACCTTATACACATTGCCGACAAAGCCGTCTTTGTCTGTTGAAGTGGGTGGTGAATCATCTGAAGGCAGTGCAGGTTCTTCATCAGTTTCGCTTTCAAATTCTGTTTCTATTGATTTGTGGTCAACGATTGAAACAGCTATCCGCTCTATGATTTCACAGGGTGCACAGCTGACAACAGATCAATCTAGTGGCGTTATCACCTTAACCGGCACACCGACAGATATTAAGAAAGTAGCAAAATATATCAATGAGCAAAATGTCAGATTGTCTCGCCAAGTTGCAATCAGCGTGAAAGTTCTTCAAGTCAGCGTTTCAGATTCTGATAAATACGGCTTGAACTTAGGCGCTGTTTTCGGCGGCAACGACCACATCACAAGCTTGGGCATCACCGGTGCTTCGGGTCAGGCCGATGTTGCAAGCGGCTTGTCAATGGCAATTGTTTCCGGCAGATGGACAATCAACAGTGCTATTCAAGCTTTGTCTGAACAAGGCACAACGGCTTTGATCACATCCGGCACGGTCACAACGCTTAACAACAAACCGGCGCCGATTCAAGTTGTCAGAACTCAGAACTATATTTCTGAAATCACAAAAACGAACTCCGGTTCAGATGGCAGCTACTACGACCTTTCGACCGACACGGAAGAAATCGAAACAGGTTTCACTTTGGATGTCTTGCCGCGTATTTTGGAACATGGTCGTTTGATGCTGATGTTTAACTTAACGTTGTCTGATTTGATTGAACTTCAAAAAGTCAACTTAACAAACGATCCTGAAGGCGGTGAGTTTATTCAAAACCCTGTCATCGAAACACGTGGCTTCACACAAGAAGTTGCCATGAAATCAGGCGAAACTCTTGTTTTAACAGGCTACGAACGTGTTGAAGACAGTGCTCAAAAATCAGGTATCGGTTCTGCTGAAAACTCTTTACTCGGTGGTGCTGTCACAGCAAACAAAACACGCAGCATTTTAGTTATTTTATTAACGCCTGTTGTGTTAGATTCGCCGCTTGCACCTGAATCGAGAATGAAATATTAGTAAAGGAATAAAGAAGTGTTAGAAGACGCTAATTTAGATGAAAACGGACAAAGCGAGAACCCTGAAGAAGTAAGAACTTGGGGAACGAACTTTACAATTGGCGGAACAAATTATGCAACATCTTTGTTCTGGCAGCCGTTACGTAATAGCGATGATCCCTACACAGAAATTAGCGAAGCGTCTGAAAACGTTTTAGAGGGGGCAGATTTGTTTGCCTTGAAAAGGGGCAAATCTCCGCAATTTGGTCTGTGCATTTCATCACAAGGCTATCAAAAAGGAACTCGTGTTGCTACCCCTGCGTTGATTAGCGCTCTTTCCGATGCTTCTTCTTTCTTAGCTGTTTTCAAAGTAGATAGAGGCTGGTGGTATGTCTGCGTCAGAAATGATGTCATCTTATCTGATGGTGATATGCTCTTTTTCAATGAACAAGAAGCTAAAGATCAGTTTTCATCAATGCTTGCCGTTCCGGATTGGGGCTATAAGATTGCTCCTGCCGAATGGAATATTGAAGAAACACAAGAGCTGGATCTTGCATCACTTCTGAAAAATTCGCAAAAAGAGGTCCTTCAAAAGATACACGCTTTGCGCGGCACAAAATTGATGATTGTTGTTGCCATTGCCGCAATTGCAGCAGTTTGGCTCATTTCAACCATCATTTCAACCGTTTTCAACGCAGAACCGCCAAAACCGATTGTTGCACCGATTGCCATCAAAACGGTGGATCAGGTTGCTGCTCCTCCGGAGCCAAAACCTTGGGAATCAATCCCTTCACCCATACAGATTTTGTCCGGATGTTTTCAAGGTGTTCAAAATCTTGTCGGCATATCCACACCGGGTTGGCACATCGGCGGCATAACCTGCACCCCAGAAGGTTTGGTAACCTCTTGGCATATGGAGGTCGGCCGTTTGTCTTGGATAGACAAAGCTCTAAATAATTCAGGCGTTGTCTTCTCCAGCAAATCTATTGCGCCAAACGGCACAGAAGTTGTTGCCTCGACACCAATGCCCAGACTAAACACCTTAAATTCACCACCAAAGATGAATGCTGTAGACTTGGTTAACACAATAAATGACCTGTTTCAAGGCTTGCAGATGAGCATTTCTCTTGCGTCTCAAACATGGACATCGCCGCAAAACAATGTCTACAAATCCGTTAAGTTTGCCTTTTCTTCCAGACATGATCCGATGGTTTGGGCAGATATTTTAACGAAATTTTCAGGACTTACGATTAATGTTATAAAATATGATACAAACACTAACAGCTGGTATTATGAAGGAGCTATCTATGTATTATAAACTTTTAAATAAAACTCTTCTCACAAGCGCATTGGTTTCTTTAATTTGCGTGAGTGTCAATCAGGCTTCGGCACAAGAGCTTTTCGGCGCAGATGATGAAGCAAATCTTGCTTTACCTTTACCCGAAGACGATATTATTCCTCTTGCGGCCGACAGCGTTATTGAGCCTGCTTCTGATGTTGCTCCAACACCGGAAGCTCCTGTTGTTGAAAGTAAACCGGAAAATGTCGTAACCGACATGCCTGAAGTGAACTTTGACGATAATTTCGACATATCTTTGGAAGAACCCAAAGATATGCCAGCTCCGATTTTCGCAGAAGAAGAACATATATTGCCTCCTGCTCCTGACGTATCAATGCCTGCCAAAGAAGAAGAGCCGAAAGTCGTCAAACCTCAGGCTCCTCGAGCACCACAACGTAATGCTCCCAAACCCCAGCGGGCTAATCTTACACCCGGACAACAAGCACCGATTGTTCAACAAGCCCCTTCTGAACCATTAAAATTTGGTGACTCTGTCCTGGCTCAAACAAACAATGAGCTTTTTAACCAAATGTCTGATATTGAAAAACAGACAACATTGCTTACTTTGGAATTGAAGCGCGAAAAAATCAAAAACGAGGTTGAAGCGGCAAAAGCAGTCCGTGAACGCGCAGAACAAGAAAAAATAGCAATGGAAGAAGCAAAAGCACGCCAAGAAGCCGAATGGCAAAAAGAGCAAGAAGTGAAAGTAATCAAAGCACAAGAAGAATTAAAGCAAAAAGAAATTGAGCTTGAAAAATTAAAACAGCGCAAAGCTTTGACGGCTTATATGAACTCCATGCTCGAGCAAAAACAATCATGGATTGAGGAAAATTCAAAACTCTATGACGAAATTAACAGTTTAAAAGAAACAAATACTGAAATTCGCCAAGCGTATAAAAAAGATTTAGACAATCTTTCAAAAGAAACGGACAGTGTTTTGAAAAATGCCGAAACAGCCAAAAGCAACCATGAACGCACTGTTGCAAGCTTAACTGCTCAAAACGCACAGCTCAAAAAACGTATTGAAGCAGATGAACTGGCAGCCAAAAACGGCAAAGCAAATCCTTTTGCTGCAAAAGAAGGATCAAACAACGTTTCAACTCCGGCTGACGCGCTCATTAAACCGATTAACATTGCAAAAGAATATGCCATTATGGAAATCACCGGCAAAGGTGGCGATTTATATGTCAAACTCATCAATAAAGCAGGTGATTCGTTTACGGCAAAAACAGGAACGGTTTTGCAGACAGGCCATATGGTTGAAGAAATTACACCGACATATGTTCAATTTGACCGTAATGGATTGAAAGATTTCTTATACACATCTACAACAGCCTTATCTACAGAACCAAACAATGTGCTTGGGCAAGAGGACTCACCTTCTGAAGATGGCGCATCTGCTCGTCCGAAGCTAAATTTAATCAGCGATGAAGATTTACCTTCTCTCGGCGATTCAATGTTTGTAAAGTAAGAGGTTTTTATAAAAACAAATGGCGGGAAAAACAAAGGAGAAAGACACAGATTCCCAAAGCAATTCATACTTAGCGGAAGGTGTCGTTGAACAAGCACAAGGGTCAAACCTTTTAGATCAGCTGTTTGCCAATGGCAACAAGCTCATCACGGCTCGTGGCGGTAGTTTAAATGTTACCGATGAAACAAGACGTATGCTTGCTCTTTTCTCTGACGGCACTTATTTTGTGTCCCAAGACCACCGTTTTGATGGCTTGGTTTACAACTTTGAAAAAACAGCAAAACGCCGAAAAATTTTAATTAATCAGGCAGAGTATGTCAGCCAAAATGAAATCAATGCCATATACGCATACGCAGAGCGCGGTGTCGGTTTTGCAAAAGTCGACAGCGAAGAATTTGAACGTATGCAGGTTCAAATTGATTTTATTAACATTGTTGCTCGTGCCGCAGCTCAAAAAGTTTCTGATGTGCACATCATTGTTGCCGATGCGACAACTGTTTTGTTTCGTGTCAACGGCATGATGGTTCGCCAAATGGAATATAATAAAGATTGGGGTGAAGCATTTGTTCGTGCGGCTTTTGCTTCTGCCGATATTTCAGATGCCAACTACGCTCAAAATGAATTCCAAGGTGCACAAAAACTTGGCGAAACGCCATTGCGTGGTTCAGACGGCAAACTGATGTTGCCGCATAATGTGCTCGCCATTCGTTTGCAATTTAACCCTATTGCGTTTGGTTCGCAATATCTTGTTATGCGACTTTTGTACGCTGATGACAACCCAAACGGCAGTTCTGATTTACATTCTTTAGGTTTCGGCGAACGCGAAGAAAAATTGTTTTATCGTTTACGTGCTGTTCCTGTCGGCTTAAACATCATTGCAGGCCCGACCGGTTCCGGTAAATCGACCACCTTGCAACGGAATATGATTAAACTCTTGCAAGAAAAAAACTATGAAATCAACTTAATCACAGTGGAAGACCCACCGGAGTATCCTATTCCCGGTGCTCACCAAATGCCTGTGACAAACGCTAACGATGAAGAAACAAAAGAAGCAGAATTCACTAAAGCTTTAAATGCGGCTTTACGTTCCGACCCTGATGTTTTAATGGTCGGTGAAATTCGTTCTTTTTCAGCTGCAGAATTAACCTTCAAGGGCGCCCTGTCAGGCCATGGCGTTTGGACAACATTGCACGCCAACTCTGCCCCTGCCATCATCACCCGTCTGCGCGACATGGGTTGCCAGCCGTATTTGCTGGGCGATCCTGAATTGATGAAAGGCCTTATTTCACAACGTTTGTTCAGAAGGCTGTGTCCGCATTGTCGCAAATCCGTCAAAGAACGAAAAGGCGAACTTTCTTACGAGCGCTTAAAAACAGCTTTAGGTGATTATGGTATTGAGAACACTTTTGTTCGCGGAGATGGTTGCAAATATTGCGGCAACAAGGGCTTCAACGGCCGTTTGTGCGTTCCTGAAATCATTTTGCCGGACGCCATGTTTTTGCAGCTGATGATTAACGGCGATACAAAACGCGCGATTGACTATTGGATCAGCGAGCTTGACGGACGCACTTTGCGTGATGCCGCCATTGAACGAATGCTCAAAGGTTATATTGATTTGGATGAATTGGAACGTTGGTGCGGTTTGCTCGATCAGCGTCCGATATATTAAGGATAAAGAAAAATGCCGGAAAGTAATAACAGAACTCGTTTTAATAAGGCTATGCGCTCATTAGGCACAATTGAAGTCTATTATGCCAAGCTTGTCTGCAACTTTTCAAATTCGGGACGCTTAAAAATATACCGCAAATTAGCATCTCTGCTCCGCAACCGATTTTCCTTGATGGATGCACTTGACATGCTCCATGACGGTTTAACAAACGGCGGAAAAAACACCGGTGAACCGATGGCGATTGCACTGGCGAGCTGGGGACACGCTCTTCAAAACGGTGTACCGTTTTCAGATGCTTTAAAAGGTTGGGCGCCTGACCGTGAACGCCTGATGCTTTCCGTTGGTGATGTTTCAAACCTTGAAAATGCCCTTTTGAACTTAATTAGGGTTTCTGAAGGTTCAACAAAAATGATTCGCCCAATCATATCGGCTATTTCTTATCCGTCTTTCTTGTTCATGATGTCTGTCCTTATCGTGTGGGCAATCGGTGTCTATATGGTTCCGCCGATGTTGGAAGCTGTCCCGGGTTTGAACTGGGTCGGCACCGCACGTTCATTGGTTGACCTTTCAGAGTGGGTTCAAAAAAACTGGCTTATTGCTTTTGCTACCTTCCCGACGATTGCCTTAATTATCTATCTGACCATCAGCATTTGGACGGGCAAAATTCGTGCTGTGTTTGATAATATTCCGCCATGGTCTTTATATAAAATTTTCGTAGGCATCACTTGGCTTTTGGCGCTTTCAGCTCTTGTAAAGGGTGGTGTGCCTGTTTCTGTTGCCATGTCAAGCCTAAAACGTGATGCAAGCAAATATTTGATTGAACGCATTGATGCAGCTCTTGCTTTCATCAAAAACGGTGATAACCTAGGTCAGGCTTTAAACAAAACGGGCTTTCAATTTCCGGATAAAGAAATCATTGCAGATCTCAAGATTTATGCCGAACTTGATAACTTTGAAGAAGCTTTGGAAAACTTGGCAAACAACTGGCTTGATGAATCCGTATACATGATTGAACAAAAAGCCGAAATCATGAACACGGTTGCTATTTTGACCATTGCTGCCATCATCGCATGGGCAGTCTTCGGCGTGTTCGATATGCAAGACCAAATTACTTCAGCAATGGGACAATAAAAAATGAATTTAACCGGCGGCTTTAAAAAAATCCACTTAACACCAAATGCTTTTTTGGCATTGGTCTTAGCAATTGCCGTCGGTTTAATTATTCTTTTGGTTCTTTTGTTGCACCCTTCCTCCGTGCAAAAAGTGGAAAACACCGAGCTTCAAAGCATCAGCCGCTCCGTCAGACAACACTTTCAAAAAAAGCTTGATTATCGAGGCTTAAACACGGCTTATGCTCTTGAAAACGGCATTATCCCTGCACAAATGGCGCGTGCCAGCAAAGTGTTTTCTTCCCTTTCTTGCGAAATCATCATCGGCGGTGATATAAACGGCCGCACCGTTGCGCCGTTTGAAAACACTTTCAACGTTGTTTATAAAAACCTTGATGCTCAAAAATGCCAAGATTTGATCACCTCAAAGTTTGATGCCGCAGCAGGCCTGAAATCCATCACGGTTTCAAATAAAAATTCTTATGAATTTTCTTATGGCGGAAATCTTGCGCTTCCTGTTTCCGAGCGTGCTGCGAAAGAGCATTGCAGCGCCAGAAACACTGTTATGTTCACATTTGAATAACCTTAAAATTCAACATTAAAAGTTTTCAACAAATAGTTTTTCATCGTCTTTTTGACCGTTTCAATCTTTTGTTTTTCAACCCCGAGTTCAGATAAAATCACACTCCAGTTTTCAAACAAACCAAGTTTTTTGCAATAGCTGATACTATATTCATAATTCATATCAAACAGCCAACATATAATAGAAATCGCCGCATCTGCGTTTGTCTTGCGCAAAGTGTTTGGAGCCACCTCCTCGCGCACGAACCAATCCCATAATTCATCATTAATTTTTGTTTGGCTTTGCGAAAAATCATCAGGGTTTGGCAGCCAAACACTCTTCATTTTACTCCACTCATTTTTAAGCAAATTCCAGTTTGCAATTTTATCAGCATCTCGAACAGCAAAAGCAATATGCTTCACTTCATCTTTCGTTGCCTCGTCAAGAGCTTTATAGGTCTTGTCCTCATACATCCTTTCTATCATATGCCCGTGGTGCTTAATTGGCAATGTTATAAGAATGTTGTTAAAATCTTTTGTTTGAGAAAGCAATTCGGCACCTTTTTCGCCATGGTCTATTTTAGCACCTGTTTCAAACCAACCGCGCACCTCGCGAAAACGATAAATATCGTGCAACAAAATGGCGATTCGAGCCGTTTCAACAAAATCTTCCGATTGTCTTAAAAAATATTCTTCATGCGCCAAAATACCGTTTCCCGCGCCGGCAACCTGCATTGAGTGCCGGATTTTTTCTTTAATATAAGCTTCGTGAAACTGACTGCCGACAACAATCTTAAAATTATCTGCAAATTCTTTTTGCAAAAGCTTTAACGCTTTTTCATACAAAGCGCTTCTTATCATTTTCGCCTCTTAGTTTTCAGATTCCGGTTCTTCTTTTTCAATCTTAAAATTCTCTTCCTTAAACTTTTGGAAGGTAGATTTAATCACATCAGAAACGGCATTCTTGAGCTTTTCTTTAACGGTTTTCTTGTCTTCGCAAACTTTTTCAACCTTGTTCCATTCGCGACCTGCTTTTTTGCACTCAATTTCTTCGGCGTGCACCACATAATAGCCGGCAAAAAGCATCACACCCAAAAGAGCGATGGCAAAAACAATTTTTAAGAAAGACTTTGCAAAAATCCACAAAATCCAAAAACCGCCGATCATCACCATAATCATTTTATTGATCATCGGATCTTTTTCCACAACAAACGCCAAAAGCCCGAAATAACCGAGTGCACATGCAAAAATAATATGGCTGATATATTTGATAAAAATGTTCATTGCTACCGTCTTTCAAAAAATAAAGTTTTATATATATTTTTTTTATTTTATTTTTTGCAAATTTTCAAGACTTAAAGCAAATCTTCACAAACTCTTTTAAAATCCGAAACAATTTTTTCCTCGTTCGGAACATACTTGTCTTTCATCAAACATTTCCCGTTGCAGAAAACATCTGTAATACAAGAACTGTCTGCGGCATAAACCATATTCGAAATCAAATTAACGTTTGGCAGCAACGCAAAATTGTTTAGATCGACAAGCATAAAATCGGCGAGATATCCTTCTTTAATTTGTCCTGCTTTCAAACCGAGCGCTTCAAAACCGTTTTTGGTTGCCATATCAAAAACATCTTGCACTTTGGCTGCCGTTGAATCATTTGCCACATTTTTTGCCGAAAAAGCGGCAATTTTCATCTCATCAATCATCGAAAGCGAGTTGTTTGAAGAAACACCGTCTGTTCCGAGCGTTACCCTCAACCCCTTGTCCAAATAATGTTGCAGCGGCATTTGTCCTGAATTTAATTTAAGATTTGATGCCGGATTGTGAGCCACAATTGCGCCGCTTTTTTTCACCAATTCTATTTCATGCTCATTTAAATGAACGGCATGTGCCAAAACCGTCTTTTCATCTAAAACACCCCAACTGTCCAGCAGTTCAACAGGTCTTTGCCCGTGTTTTGGCAAACAGTCATCAACTTCTTTTTGCGTTTCCGAAGCATGAACATTTAAGATCAAACCTTTTTGCCTGCATAATTTTTTAAACTCTCTGAAAAGTTTTTCTGAGGTTGTATAAACCGCGTGACAAGATAGTCCTTTAACAAGCAGCTCTGTGTCAAAGTCTGTGTTTAAAAATTTCTGAGCTGCACTTATTCTGTTTTCGGCCTCTTTTTCATCAAACATATCCATCCCGACATATGTCACAGCCCCTCTCAAACCCATTTCTTTTAAGGCTTGAATTGTGCTTTTGATATAAAAATACATATCCAAAAACATTGTCGTTCCCGTTTTGATCATCTCAAGCATGGCAAATTTTGAAAGATAATAAATGCTTTCTTCGGTGAGCTTTGCTTCTCTCGGCCAAATTTCTTTTTCAAGCCAGTCAAAAAGCGGCAAATCTTCACCAACCCCGCGCAAAAACATCATTGACGCATGCGTGTGCATATTGCAAAATGTCGGCAAAATTGCCTTACCCGAACAATTAAAAACTTCTGCCGATCCGGCTTCAATTTTGCCAGCAATTTTTGAAATTTTGTTTTGCTCAATCAAAACATCTTGTTCTTTGCCGTTCAAATAAACATTTTTCAGTAAAATCATTTTGCACCTCTTGCTTTGTTTTTAAGCCAAATGATAAAAACAATAAATGAAAAAAACCTTTACTTTTAAAAATAAATCAGCAATAATAGTTTTTGCGACGAGTTGTCGCGGTGTCTCACAACACAGTCAAAACATAACTCCTTCAAGGGAGTTGCCGAAATAAGCATTTATATGGCGAATAAGGCAGACTGCGTTTTGACAGTTGTGAGCTCCCGTTTTGGATTTTTTTTCAAAACGGTTTTTTATGCAACTGTCATTCTCGGCCGTGTTGAGCCTAAAGCGAAACCAGAGCCGAAAAATCTAAAGAAAAGGAAAATGAAATATGAAAAATAAAGAAAATGGACGCTCAATGGTTGAAATGCTTGGCGTTCTCGCCATCATCGGTGTTTTGTCCGCCGGCGCACTGGCTGGTTTTAACACTGCCATGAAAAAGCATAAATTAAATGAACATTTAGATGCCTTAAACACCATTTTTCAAAGTGCTTATGAACTATCTCAACAACTTCCCGAAGACACAGGTTGGAAACAATATTCTGAAGTTCTATACAAAAGCAAAGGTTTTCCGAAACACTTTAAATATAGCGCGGGCGATACAATACTTGATAGTTTTAATAATCGCTTTTACTTTTATAGAACAAGTGGCGTGACTTGGGGATTTAATTATACAATTGAAAACAGTGAATTTTCTAAACAAATATGTCATAATCTCGTCACCTTTGCAATACAAAACAGCTCTATTTTATCAGGCATAGAAAGATCTGCTAACTACAATGAGGAAGGAAATTATTCAACAACAAGCTTATATGGCGATCATTCTTGCCAACAAAATCGACTTTGCCTTAAAGACATCACATTATCTGATATTGACTCTTTCTGCTCACTCGATATGGGAGAAAGCACAAATAATAAATATTTATTTTGGATTCTGTGGAAATAAAACAGGCGATTTTTTTATAAACAAATCAATGGGCTTGGAGAATAGTTCAGATAGAGTGAAAACAAAGCTGAAAGTACCGGAGCGTACATTAAACGTACGTGAGGAAACTTTCAAGCTGATGTTTTTGCTCTAGATGAGCCGTTATACAAAGCCCCCATTACACACATTTTATAAAACCTCTCTTCTACCCACATGATCCGCCGGGCTCACAATCCCCTCTGCCTCCATACGATCAATCAAATCGGCTGCTTTGTTGTAACCGATACGTAACCGTCTTTGAATATAGCTTGTCGAGGCTTTTTTGTCGGTGCGCACAATCTCAACGGCCTGCATATATAAATCTTTGTCGCTACCCATTGCTGTGCTGTCAAAAACTGCTCCCGTCTCGATTTCGGCCGGATCTCCTTGTGTCACAGCCTCAACATATTCCGGCGCGCCTTGCGCTTTCAAAAAGTTCGCCACCGCCTCCACATCGCTGTCTTTCACGAAACTTCCGTGAACACGCAGCGGCTTCAAACCAGAGGGCATATAAAGCATATCACCCATACCGAGCAACTGCTCGGCACCTTTTTCGCCCAAAATGGTCATACTGTCAAATTTTGATGTCACCTGAAAACTGATACGTGTCGGGAAGTTTGCCTTGATAACCCCTGTAATCACATCAACGGACGGCCTTTGTGTTGCCATAATCAGGTGAATACCGGCGGCCCTTGCCTTTTGCGCCAAACGTTGAATAGCGGCTTCAACTTCTTTTCTTGCCATAATCATCAAATCAGCCACTTCATCAACCACAATCACAATAAACGGCATCGGCGTGGTGTCAATTTCTTCTTGTTCATAAATCGGCCGCCCCGTTTCCGCATCAAATCCGACTTGAATGGTGCGCATCGGCTTTTCGCCGGCCTCTCTCATCTCTTTTAATTTTTCGTTGTATCCGAAAATATTGCGCACATGCAAATCCGAAATTTTGCGATATCTTTCCTCCATCTCACAAACGGCCCATTTCAAACCGGCCACAGCCTTTGCCGGATCTGTAATCACAGGTGTGAGCAAATGCGGAATATCATTATACATTGAAAATTCGAGCATCTTCGGGTCAATCATAATCATCTTGCATTCTTGTGGGCTCATCTTATAAAGGAGCGACAAAATCATCGAGTTCACCCCGACAGATTTTCCCGAACCGGTTGTTCCGGCCACCAAAAGGTGCGGCATACGTGTCAAATCGGCATAAACATTTTGCCCGCCGATATCTTTACCCAAAACAACATTCAAAACATTTTTGCTGTTTCTGAAAGCCTCATCTTCAATCAAATCTTTGAGCCAAACGGTTTCGCGCTTTGCATTCGGAATTTCAACACCGATACTGTCTGTCCCCGGCACAACGGCTATTCTGACCGAAACAGCACACATAGAGCGCGCAATATCATCTGCAAGCCCGATCACACGCGCCGTTTTTGTGCCCGCCACAGGCTTAAATTCATAAAGTGTCACCACCGGTCCCGGCTTCACCCCGACAATTTCGCCGTTAACCCCAAATTCCTGCAACACTTTTTCCAAAGCATGCGCCGTTGCTTCCATTTCTTTTGGGTTTATTGTCGAAACGCTTTTTTCCTTAGGCCTTGTCAGCAAATCAATGCTCGGCAGCTGATACCCGCCGGTTTTAACTTGTGCTTTAGCCCTCGAAGCCTGACTTTTCGGTTCTGCTTTAGAAACTTTTTTATCTTCTTGCACGCTGCTTGAAAGCTTGGGCTCAATTCTCACCTTTGAAAGTGTTTTAGATTTCAAAACAGGCTTTTTGCCTTTTGCCAGATTGCCGATTTGCTTGCATCCCGTCCAAAAACCGATCAGTGCAATGCCGATGTTTTTGAAAATCCCTTTAAAAAGATGATACCAGCTTTTAAAAGTCAACCCCACAACCAAATTAAATGCCAACAAGGCAATCAAAAACAAAACACAAAGCAAAATAACATCGCGATAACCATCAAGCCCTGCTTTGTTTAAAAGCGTATTAAGCGGTTCAAGCAAATTTTTGCCAACATTTCCGGCCAAAGGATAGTCTCCGATTTTGAAACGTCCGCTTTGCTTAAAAATCAAATTCAAGAGGGGTGTTGTTGCCACCACCCCCAACACAAAAGCAAACAATCGCCATTTGAAAAACAACAATGTTCCATAACGAAAAAGCTTATATCCCCAAACAAAAAAGCCTATCATAAAAAGCGGCAAAGCAAAGCCCAAACCGGCGCTCACATCTGCCACACTCGCGCCCCAAAACCCGAGCAGGTTTTTAGCCGCACCGTCTTTGGCATTGTTGAAAGAAAAATCATCTTGGTGATATGAAAAAATTGCCAAATAAAACGCTATTCCGAGCGCTATCAAAAACAATCCGGCAAACTTTTTCAAAAATTTATGTTCTTTGTTTTTTTTCGTCTTTTTTACCATTTTATTCACCTATAGTTTCAAATTTCTCAAACGCGATAAACTCTCAATCACATCATAACCGATACAAATAGAGGGGTCCAGTTTCAACCCGTCAATATTTAGCGCACTATACGCATGATGTTCCATCACTTTAGAGGCAATGTTTGTGTCTTTCGGGTTTTCTTCCAAAACTTTTTTAATCAAGTCTTCTATTTTTGAACGCATTTCTTTTTCAAAAATCGGCCTGCAAAGCGTCATCACATCACTTATTCCCGAAGAAACAATTCCCG
>DPKR01000143.1 GCA_003542415.1 Alphaproteobacteria bacterium
ATATTATATGGTCTCGTTTTGAGAAGATGCCTCGCACTTATAATATAAAAGAGCGCAATATGATCCAAGATGATGCCTCCACGAATTTTAGAAGAAACAGACTGGATTATTATGTGCATATACATGATATTTATCGTGACCATCCGAATGCAAAATTTTATTTGCATGCAAACATCAATAATGCGGAATATATCGGGATGATGTTCAAAAATATACCATTTGAGCAAATTGAACACGTTTATCTTTATGAAGACGGTATCGGAAATACATTAAAAGTCAATCAATTTAAAATAGCTTACGGAATCCGAAATCGTGACAATTGTGTTTCATTATATGGTTATAAAAACTGGAAAAAATGGATTGCTCCAATGGATTCTTGTGCGTATGCCATTGATCGATTGGTTCCCACAACCTATTATTTTTCATTGATGGATTTGGTTGAAAAAAATGATCTGATGAGTCATTTTATGCAAGAAGAGGCTCCTTATGCCGATTTTGAAGATCTTGACTTAAGAAAAATGGCAAGCGAACTAACCCCCGAACAATTAAACGATGTTATGAAAATGGTTGGGTTTAATGTTGAAAGGTATCGCAGAGATACTCAAGGAAAAAAGGTTTTATTGATCACGACACCATGGTTCTATCCAAACGAAATGCATCATTATGATTCGATGATTGATTTTATTAAAAATTTGAAAGAAACACGACCTGAAATGTTTGAAAACACCCTTGTCTATTTAAAACAGCATCCGAGCGGACCGGATATTTCCAAACAATTGGCGAAAATATTGCCAAACTTGAAAATCCTTAACAAACGCGTGCCGGTAGAAGTTTTGGCCCTAAGTAATTTGGAACCTGATTGGATTATCGGGGCAAATTCTTCTTTGTTCTTTTCGTTTTCTCCTCAAAAAATTGCTTATTACATGACCACAAAGAGAGATATGTATTTGCCCTTTTTGTTAGAACTCGGGATTGTCAGCCGCGAAAAAGTAATTGATCTTGAAAATTACGTTATTAAGGGAGAAAAATCAAAATGAGGAAAATAGCTTTTATTCCGGCAAGAGGTGGCTCAAGATCCATACCGCTCAAAAATATTAAAAATTTGGCGGGACATCCTCTCATCTATTATGTTTTGAAAGCTGCCGAAGAATCGAAGGTAATTGATGAAATTGTTGTCGCAACGGAAAATGAAAAAATTAAATCTGTTGTTTCGGAAATGAATTTTTCAAAAGTGAAAATTTTTAATCGCAGTTTGCAAACAGCCCAGGAAAATTCACCGACAATAGATGTTGTTCAAGAATATCTTCAAAAATCGGATGTTAAAAGCGAAGATTATCTTTTTTTGATTCAGGCAACCTCACCTTTGTTGCAAGCCAAGGATATTGACGGTATTTTTAAGAAGATGCTTGATGACAAATGTGATACAGCGATTACTTGTGCGCGATCAAAGCGCTATTATTGGAATGATAACGGATATTCATTAAACTTTTATTGGACAGATGAGCTCAATGAAAAACATCATCTTTATCAAAAAAGAACCCGTCGACAGGAGATGAAGGGGTGTTTGCTTGAAAATGGAGCCATACATTTAACAACAGTTGCTTCATTGATAAAAAACAAAGACTTTGTTGTTGAGCCCTGTTCAGTGTATGAAATGGATGCAACAACAGCTGTTGAAATTGATGAACCTATCGACTGGATGTTTGTGGAAACAATTATGTCAAACACGAAAGAATAATTTTACGGAGATAAAAAATGACAAATATAACCGACTATTTTGTTTTACCAAAAACGAGCGTTGAAGATGTGATAAAAAAAATGTCGAATCTTGATCAAAATGTTGTTTTTATCGTTGATAACAAAAATCATTTACTCGGCGTTTTTAGCAACGAAGAAATGAGGGATTTAATTTTACTTGATAAAAAACACTCTCTTCCCATAGATGTTTTTATGAATAAAAATCCTGTCGTTTTACGGCAAGGAAACGAGAATGAATTTCAAGAAATTATAAAAAAAACAAAACACTTTTATTATCCGATTGTGAACGCAGATAATGTTATCGTTGATGTGTTCTTAAAAAAAGACATAAAAAAAATGTTTGCTGATCGTCTTTTTTCTAAACTTCCGTCTGATGTTCATACTGCTATTATGGCAGGAGGTTTGGGAACACGTTTATATCCGTATACTAAAGTTTTACCCAAAGCCTTAGTTCCAATAAACGATATTCCTATTTTGACACGTATCATCAATAATTTTAAAAAATTCGGATGTCAGCATTTTGACTTAATTTTGAATCATAAAAAAGAAATGATTAAGGCTTATTATGCTGAAGAAAAAAGTTTTGATCTCAATTTTTATGAAGAAAAGGAGTTTTTGGGAACAGCGGGTGGTTTGTGTCTGCTTAAAGATGTTATAAAAAAGACGTTTTTTGTATCAAATTGTGATGTTTTGATCAATGCCGATTATGCAAAGATTTATGAATTTCATATCAAAGAAAAAAATTTGATCACTATTGTCGGAGCCTCTAAAAATGTACAAATTTCATATGGTGTTATTCATGTTAAAAAAGAGGGATCGGCAATATCCGCCATTGAAGAAAAACCGACATTTCCTATTTTAACAAATACCGGGATGTATGTTTTAGAGCCGGAAGCTCTTTTGATGTTGAAAGATAATCAGTTTATGCATATGACAGATTTAATCGAACAATGTTTAAAAGAGAAGAAAAAAGTAGGTGTTTTTCCAATTCTTGATAAGGATTGGCTCGACATGGGGCAGTTGGAAGAAATGGAACAAATGATCAAGGCGTTGGAAAGAAAAGCTGATGAATAAAGGTGATAAAATTGCTTTGCTCGGATGTGGCTACCATGCAAGAGGCGTTGTAGCGGTGATTTTGAACAATACCCCGAAAGCAAATATTGTTTTTGTAGATGAAAACGCGAGACCTAATGAAAAAATTATGGGTTTTGATGTGGTTCCTGATGTGCCGGCAGATGCAAAAATTTT
>DPKR01000009.1 GCA_003542415.1 Alphaproteobacteria bacterium
TTGCCTGATAAAATTGAGGTCAAAGCCGAACTCCCGGGTATGGATGAAGAAAAAATCGACCTCTCGTTAGAAGACGGCGTTTTAACCTTAAGCGGACAAAGACAGGAAGAAATTTCTGAAGAAAATAAAAATTATTATCTGAAAGAAACATCAAACGGTGCCTTTAAACGCTCTGTCAGACTGCCGAAAAACATTGACGAATCAAAAATAGACGCTGTGTTTAAAAACGGCATTTTGACAATCACCATTCCTAAAACTGAGGCAAAAGCGGAAACCTTGAAAAAAATCCCGATTAAGAAAGCTCAGTAAAAATCAAAGCATCTGAAACAAAAATTCAGATGCTTTTTTTTCATGGTCTTTTCAAAATTTTTCTTGCTTTATGTATAAACTTTTAATAAAACCATATCATAGAAAAATATAAGAGGTGCAATGTCAGAACAATTTTCAAGAACAGAGCTTATTTTCGGTCAACAAGCGCTCGAAAAACTCAAAAATGCGCACATTGCCGTTTTCGGCATTGGCGGTGTCGGCGGATATGTTGTTGAAGCGCTTGCTCGCTCAGGTGTCGGCGCACTTGATTTGATTGATAATGATGTTGTGGCTTTAAGCAACCTTAATCGTCAAATCATTGCCCTTCACAGCAGTGTTGGCAAATATAAGGTTGATGTGATGGCAGAGCGCATCAAAGATATCAATCCTGCTTGTAAAGTCAGCGTTTATAAAACATTTTATTTGCCTGAAACATCGGGCCTTTTTGACCTTACAAAATATGATTATGTGGTTGATGCAATTGACACCGTTGCCGGCAAAATCGGCTTGATTGTTGAGGCAGATAAGGCCAAAACCCCTATCATCTCCGCCATGGGCGCCGGAAACAAAATCAACCCAACAGCTTTTGAAGTTTCAGACATTTATAAAACCTCCGTTTGCCCTTTGGCTCATGTGATGCGAAAAGAACTTAAAAAACGCGGCATTAAAAAACTAAAAGTTGTTTATTCCAAAGAACAACCGATAAAAACGCAAAATACCGAAAACACTCGCAAACAAACTCCCGGCTCAACATCTTTTGTGCCGCCTGTTGTCGGGCTCATCATCGCAAGCGAAATCATCAAAGACATCATAAATTAAGGAAAACATATCATGAAAAAAGCTGCTTTTATTCTTTTGTTTTCATTGGCGCTCAGCGCTTGTGCCGAACTCAATGCTCTAACGGGGCAGACAAACCCTTTCGTTATCCCTGAAGCAGACGATAGCCGAATGGTTGTTTTAAACACCAACACCCATGTTTATCATGATGCTAAATGCGCCAAAGCCAAAACTTGCACAAAAAATTGCATTGTCACCACAAAATATAATGCCAAAGCAAGTGGCGCATTACCCTGTCAAAAATGCAGCGGCGGAAACTCATAATTTTTATTTGTTGTGCAATATGCTTTCAAGCTTGACAATAAATTAATCTTTATATAGCCTAAAATTGCTTGTGCAGTGTTGATTCTAAAGCGGAGGATTCCTTATGTCGCAATATAAGTTCAAACACGGTTTAGCTGTGATGCGTGCGCAACCTTTTCATATCGGGCATCAAAGGCTTGTCAACCAAATGCTGACAGAATGCGAGCATGCCACCATCATCTTGGGCTCAATTCAAGAAAGCGCCACAAGGCGAAATCCTTTTGATTTTGAGACTCGAAAAAAGATGATTCAAAACATATATCAAAAAACAGCCGATTATAATCGTTTAACAATCACCGGATTGTCTGACATCAACAACTCAAAAGAATGGGGAGATTTTGTTATCCGATTTTTGAAAGAAAATTTTCCCGATTTGCCTTATCCTGATGCTTACTATGCCGGTGCAGAATATGATTCAAATTGGTTTGACGGTATCATCAAACACATTTGTCTTGTTGACCGAACAGATAAAAATTTTCCTTTAATTTCGGCAACCATGGTGCGTGAAATGCTAAAATTAGGCGATCCGAATTGGAAAAACTTTATTGACCCGATAAATCATCATATTATTGAAGAATATTTTGATAAGAAAAAAGACGTTATTTAGGAGAAGAAAATGACAAGAGAAAATTTGCTTAAAACAGGCTCACCTCTTTTTTGCGACTTATATCATTTATCTATGGCACAAACTTGGTTTTTAGACGGCAAAGCAAACGAACCGAAAACGTCTGAAGCCTTCTTCAGACGTTATCCCTTCGGCGGCAGCTATGTTATTTCGGCTGGTCTGGCCGAATTTGTTGAATGGCTTAAAAATTGGCATTTTTCGGATGAAGACATCAACTATCTGCGCTCTGAAAAATACGCTGACGGCGCCCCGAAATTTGAAGAAAGTTTTTTGAAGTTCATTCAAAATGAAAAACTCAAAATCAGTGTTGATGCCGTTCCTGAAGGCAGATTGATTTTTGCAAACGAGCCGGTCTATTCCGTTTTTGGCCCCACATGGCAAGTTGAGCTTGTTGAGGCAGCGCTTTTAAACATCTTCAACTCACAAAGCCTGATTGCCACGAAAGCTTCTCGTATGGCATATGCCGCATGCTTAGACGGCGTTGAGCGTCCGCTTTTGGAATTTGGTTTGCGCCGCGCTCAAGATTTTGGTTGTTTTTCAGCCACACGCGCGGCATATATCGGTGGCGCAACGGCAACCTCAAATGTTGCTGCGGCAAAACACTATCATATCCCTTCTTCCGGCACAATGGCGCATTCATTTGTGATGAGCTATGAAAAAGAGCTTGATGCTTTCAAAGCTTTCATGAGATACAACCCCAAAAACACAAGCCTTTTGGTTGACACATATAACATCTGCACAGGCATTCAAAACGCCATCAAAGCGGCTCAAGAAACAGGGCTTGATTTGATGGGAGTACGCATTGATTCCGGCGATTTGGCATATTGGGGGAAAGAGGCGCGACATATGCTTGACAACGCCGGTTTCAAAAACACAAAGCTCATTGCTTCAAATGATTTGGATGAACACTTAATTGAAAATTTGGTTGCCGTCCAAAAAGCACCTTATGATATTTTTGCCGCCGGCACAAAACTTGTCACGGCATATGATACACCTGCTTTAGGCGGTGTGTTCAAAACAAAATCATATAAAGGCAAACCGCAAATCAAAGTTGCCGAAGGCAAAACAACAATCCCCGGTGCCACAAATGTCATCCGAATTTTAAGAAACGGTTTGTTTGAAGGCGACATCATCTGCCAAAAATCAGATGCAAATCTGGTTAAAAACGGAAAACTCAGCAAAAACATCACCTCATATAATCTCACAGAATTAAAAGGCAAAAACCGCATATTCAAAAAAGGGGAAGAAGCTCAATATCTGCTTGAAAACATCATATCAGATGGCAAAATTATCAATATTCCCGAAACAAATCTTTCTAAACTTCATAATCGCACAAAAGACGAGCTCTCACATTTGGATGCAACATATAAACGTCTTTCAAATCCGCATATATACGGGGTTGGTTTAGAAGAACATCTTTATGATTTAAGAGAAAAACTCATCAAAAAACATCTGAAAGGATAAACCGATGGAAACTCTATGGAACACCTTAAAACAAGGCCTGAAAGATTACTGCGAAAAAAATAATTTTCAAAAAATTGTTTTAGGGCTTTCAGGCGGTTTAGATTCTGCCGTTTGCGCTGTTTTGGCTGCAGATGTTTTAGGCGGTGAAAATGTGACGGCTTTGATGATGAAAACAAAATTCACTTCTGATTTGAGCCTTGAAATTGCGCGCGAAATAGCAACAAACAACAACTTAGATTATCATGAAATAGATATTGATCCGTTTTTTGAACACGAAACAGATCTCCTGAAAAATGCTTTCAAAGAAGATGTCAAAGGCATTGTTCAAGAAAACCTTCAAGCACGCATCAGAGGGCAGATTTTGATGGCATGGTCCAACCAGTTTGGCGGGCTTGTTTTAGCGTGTGGAAACAAATCAGAAGCCTTGACCGGGTATTGCACCTTATATGGCGACACATGCGGCGGCTTAGCACCCATCGGGGGTGTCTATAAAACAACAATCTTTGAGCTAGCCAAATGGCGCAATTCATTAGGAAAAGTTTTGCCTGAAAAGGTCATCACGCGCGCCCCGTCTGCCGAATTAGCTTTTGGGCAAAAAGATGAAAATTCGCTTCCGCCCTACCCTGTTTTAGACCCTATTTTAAAAGAGCTCTTTGACAATCAAAAAAGCGTAGAAGAAACCGTTCAAAAAGGCTATGACAAGAAAACAGTCGAACGCGTTCAAAACTTGATAAACCGTTCTGCCTTCAAACGCAAACAAATGGCTGAAATGATAGAGATATAAACATCTTATTCATACACCCTACCGTTTAAGATTACTTTTGTTGTATACAAAATAAAGCACATACCGGGATTCATCCCGCTGACAACAATGTTTTCATGATATTGATTTTTGCGCGTGCCTGTTTTTAGGCGCATTGTCAATTCATCAACCAAATACCCCTCCAAATAAACAACATCGCCTTTAATAAGCATTGAAAGCGCCTTATTAATATTTTCATTTGCAGGTATCGGGTGATAGTTGTTCTGTTCTTCTTGCTTTATATATTTCATACATTCATTATATTTTGCGGTGTTTTCTTTTGCCTCTTGCTCATTCATAAATGAGCTCATAAAAGATCGCCGATATTTCACACCTTTGCACAACACGCGCCCCAATCGCTCTTCATGTTCAAATTCAAACTTTTGAAAAACATCTTCGCGCGCCATTTGCCCAATCACAAGAAAAACATCTTGCGGAACAAGCGCCATATACTTACCTTGAAACTGCCCGCGATAAAACTTGTTAAACAGCGTGTCATAGTGGTCAACAATCCCCACTTTTCCGGTCACGGCATAAATGGTTTTAGGGGCAAGCATATAACGATATTTCCCTTTTTTCAGCTCGAAAGGCGCCATTTGAACATCTTCAAAATAATCTTGCTCAGAAACCTTCAACACGCCGTTATAAGCTTTGCCGTAAACATAAGGATATACCGCACGTTTCAAATATGCCGGAAAGAAAAATTGAAAAACCAAAAGGGCAGCAACAATTTGCCACCCGTATTTTTTGAAAATATCTTTTAAATTAAAGCTCACGTGTCATATTTTCCAAACGTTCGATACGATCTTTTGTTGAAGGATGTGTTGAAAAAAGCGCAGCTAAATTGCCGCCGGATAATGGATTGATAATAAACATATGTGCTGTTTCGTTAGTCACATTTTTCATCACAGCTTTTTTCGAATATTCCTCCAATTTTGAAAGCGCAGAAATAAGCCACTGTGGGTGCTCTGTGAGTTGGGCCGATCCGGCATCTGCCGCATATTCTCTTGTGCGTGAAATTGAAAAACGAATAATGGTTGCAGCAATCGGCATCAAAACAGCGCCAATCAAAGCCCCTAAACCGCCTCTTCTGCTGGTTCTTGAAGATGTGGTGCTATATCTGCCCATATTGGCAAGCATATTGATAGCGCCCGCAAAAACAGCCGCTATTGAAGATGTTAAAATATCATAATTTTTAACATGGCTCATTTCGTGTGCTAAAACACCCTCAATTTCTTGTTTGTTCATCAGCTCAAGCAACCCCGTTGTTGCCGCGACGGCTGCATGGCTCGGGTTGCGCCCCGTTGCAAAAGCATTCGGCACTTTTTCATCAATAATATAAACTTTTGGCATCGGCAGATTTGCTTTTTGTGCTAAACGCCCGACAATTTCATAAAGCTCAGGCGCGTTGTTTTGATGCACTTCACGTGCCTTATATTGTTTCAAAACCATTTTATCACTATAGAAATAACCGACAAAGTTCATTGCAAGCGCTGCCCAAAAAGCAACACGGCACCCCTCTGCCCCGCCGATCAAATCACCGACTTTCATAAAAATCAGCATCAAAACAAACATTAAAATAAAAGTTTTTATTCTTCCCATTTTTTAATCCTTTCGCTAAAATAAAAAACTATTTTTCAATTGACCTCATAATTTTATCAAAAAGCTGTTTGCGTGAAGGCTCGTTTTGCTCAAGTTCATCTGCAATTCTTGCTGCTTCTTTGATATCCACTCTCAATGCGTGCAATGCTTTCTTCAAATCCGCACCTTTATCTTCAAAATGCACCCCCGAAAGCACCACACGTCCCCTGCCGAAAGTTTGCGCAATAATAGCCGGCGGCTCGCCTTTAATATCAGCATATGTCGCCAAAACCTCGCAACCGTCTTTTAAAGCCTCGAATTTTGGTCCGCCGTGGTAGTGTGCATAATGGATTTCGTCATCTGCCCATTTGAGCTTCACCGTAGCACCTGATGCCTCGTTTTTCATATACGGGCGAATACCAAGCTCTTTATGAAGCGTGCCAACAGCTTCTGCCTCAACCAAGTCCAAAAGTTCATGATTGCGAACAATGGCAAGCGGCTCAATATCCGTTTCAAAGGCAACTTTTGTACATGCATAATATGCCCCCGCACAAACTCCCAAATAGTGTCCGCCTTGATGCACATAATCTTTGATTTTTTCATTTCCCTGCACCTTGAGCTTTTCCAAAAACGGCGTTGCCGCCCCTCCAGGCATCACAAAAAGTGCGACATTTTCATTTAAAGCATTTTCTTTGATAATGGCTGTTGCATCTGTATACTCCACCATCATTTTGCGCGGCTCAAAATATTCTTTCAAACCCTTTTCCAATCCGCGCAAATCACCAACGCCATAGTCGCGATATATCAAAACTTTTTCTTGCATTTTATCTCGCACTTAAAACATATTTTTTAATAAAACGCTCGTTTTTCCCGATGTTTGAAACAATTTCATAACCGATTGTTCCGGCATCGCGCGCAATATCATCAAGCGTATATTCATCTAAAATGAAATATCCGAATTCGCCAACCTGTAAATTTTTAACATCTGTCACATCGCAGATAATGTTGTCCATTGAAACACGTCCTAAAATGCGCGCTTCCTCCCATTTTAAACCTGTTTTGAAAAAGACTTTACCGACATTTGAAAGCGCACGCGGCAAACCGTCGCCGTAACCTGCGGAAACAATGGCAATTTTTCTGTTTGTGTTTGCGCGATATGTTGCGCTATACCCCACAAATTCGCCTTTTTGCAAATCTGCAATTTGCAGCACCGGTGCTTTTAAGGTGATAATATTTTTCATTTGGTTTTCTCTGTATGGCGCCGTATTGATTCCATACATTGCAGCCCCCAAACGCACCATATCAAAACAAAAATCAGCCCCTAAAAACGCACCGTCCGAAGCAGAAAGCGAAGCCGGCAATTCATTAAAATATTTTTCTTTCAAACGTTTAAAGTTTTCAAGCTGTCGTGCATTCATAAAGTGGTCTTTTTCATCGGCACAAGCCAAATGGCTCATCACGAGCGAAAAACTTTTCAAATCTTTTGAAGAGAGTTTTTTGAGCTCATCTTCTCTAAAGCCCAATCTGTTCAAACCCGTTTCAATATAAATCACAGGTTTAACCCCTTCAATTTTATGTTTCTTATAAAACTGCCACATTTCAAGCGATGTGATCACCGGCGTCAATTTACGCTTTTTGAAAATATCCAAACTGTCTTTACCAATTCCTTGCAAAACATAAATTGTGGCATCCGGACAAACATCAAC
>DPKR01000042.1 GCA_003542415.1 Alphaproteobacteria bacterium
TGCAAAATGGATTTTGGGCGTTTATTTAAGCCTTGTCGCCATATGTGCCGTTTGCTTATATTTTTGCGGTATGGGCAAATTTGATGCCTTAAACCATGCGCTATCAGCGGTTGCAACGGCAGGGTTTTCAACGAAAAACGCTTCTGTTGCATATTTTAACAGCGCCGCAATTGAAATGGTTTTAACGCTCTTTATGGTTTTAGGGGCTCTCCCGATGACATTCTACATCATCTTGCTCAAAAAACATGAACTGGAACCGTTTCGATTGGGACAAATCAAATACTTTTTGAAAGCAGTTTTTTTCTTTACGGTTTTCTTGGCGATATATTTGAGTTTGGCAAGCAATATGCACTTTTTTAAGGCTTTGAGATTGAGCCTGTTTAATATTGTTGCGGTGATGACAACAACGGGCCTTTCATCAGCTGACTATTTGGATTGGGGCGCTTGGACGGCTGTTTTCTTTACCTTATTGTCTTTGCACGGCGGCTGCATCGGTTCAACAACGGGGTCTATCAAAGTGATGCGCTGGCAGGTTTTAAGGTCTTACTTTAATAAGGTTCTTTTATCATCCATTGAGCCGAACCGTGTGGTGCCGGTTAAAATAGGTGAAGCTTCAATTGAAGATAAAGCGGTTACATCTGTGTTTGTTTATATTCTCTCGTTTTTGGCTTCTATAGGCGTGGTTGCCTTGCTGCTCAATTTATTGGGATATGATTTCACAACATCGGTCACAGCAGCCGTTTCAACCATCACAAACACAGGCCCGGGCGCGGCAAGAGCCATCAGCGCCTCCGGCAATTTTGCGTTTTTTTCATTGCCTGCTAAATATATTTTGTGCTTTGCAATGATTTTAGGGCGCCTTGAAATTATGACGGTTCTCGTCATCTTTACAAAATCTTTTTGGAAAAATTGAGGAAAGGGCAGATATGGCAGATTTATCATCATATATTGAACATACATTATTAAAACAAGATGCTCAAAAAGAAGATTTTATCAAGCTTTTTGATGAGGCAAAAAAATATCACTTTTTAGGCGTATGTGTTAACCCGGCTTATGTGAAAGCTGCAAAAGAATATTTGAAAGAAACAGATGTTAAGGTTGTGACGGTTGTGGGGTTTCCGCTGGGTGCAAATTTGCCGGCCGTGAAAGCTTTTGAAGCAAAAAAAGCCATCGAAGACGGAGCTGATGAAATTGATATGGTCATCAACGTCACAAATGTCAAAAACAAAGATTGGGATGGTGTTTTAGAAGATATTGAAACAGTTAAAGCAGCTTGTGAGAATAAACCGTTGAAAGTGATTTTAGAAACAGATTTATTAACCCCTGATGAAATTGAAAAAGTGTGCATTTTGTGCATTGAGGGCAAGGCTGATTTTGTAAAAACATCAACAGGCTTTGTCAAAAACGGAGTGGGAGCAAAGGCTCAAGATGTTGCCTTAATGGCAAGAGTCGTGAAACCTTATGGCTTGAAAGTAAAAGCCTCGGGGGGTATTCGTGATAAAGCAAAAGCAATTGAGATGATAAACGCCGGTGCAGACAGATTAGGGACCAGCGCGGGTGTTCAAATTGTTGAATAAAAAAGCCCTTTCAAAAGGGCTCTTTTTATTTAAGCAAATTAAACTCTGCCATATATATCTTCAAAGCGAACAATGTCATTTTCATCTAAATTATCGCCTGTTTGAATTTCTATAAATTCCATCGGGGTGTCAGACTTGTTTTCAATACGATGTTTTGTCTCTTTTGGGATGTATATTGCATCATCAGCCGTAACGGGAATAATTTTTTCATTCAAGGTCACAAAAGCTTCTCCTTTAACAATGATCCAGTGTTCACTTCTATGGTGATGAAGCTGTAGCGAGAGCATGCTTTTTGGGTTGACCATAATACGTTTAACACAAAAATCATCAGCGCCGTCCAAAACCTCCCATGTTCCCCACGGACGAGTGTCATGATCACCTTTTCTATATAAATTTGCCATTTTTCACCTCATAAGTCATAAAAGTTCTTGATGAAAAGCAATATAAATTATATAACATAAAACACAAGGTAATTTTTTGTTTTTTGCAAGAGGTTTTATGGTTAAAAACGATTTAGCAAATGTTATGCCGCTGATGCAGAATATTCAACATCATCTGCAGTCAAATCTTGAAACGGAAATAAAACTTTCTGAAACAATGAAAGAGCTCAGCCTGTTTTTTGAGGCGGATATGGCTGTTTCATATATTTCAATTGATGATAACTATTTGGAATTGTTTTCAAATTTTGGCTTTGATGCCTCAGATGAAATAACAAATATCCGATATGGCGAAGGGCTTGTTGGTGAAATTGCTTCAAAAGCAATGGTCCTCTCAAAAACAGAAGATGACATCATGGTCAGATCCATTATCGGCGCCCCTCTTTTACAATGGGAAAAAGTAACAGGGGTGATTCTGTTGGGCTTTTTTAAGAAGCACCAATTTACACAAGTAGAAACAAGTGCTTTAAAAACAATTGCAATGTTTTTGGCAACAGCTTTTTCATCAGAGGAAATCTCAATATATAAACGAAAGCTTGCAAAATCAAGAGGCTTTATGGTCAAAGATCGCCTAAAAGGTGTTATATTAAACAAGGGATATGGTGTTGGATCTGCTTTGGTTCACAGCCGCCGAAGAGCCGTCAAACAAATGTTCGCAAAAAATGTTGCAAAAGAGATATCTGCTTTGGATAGGGCACGCGAACAAATGATTCAAGGTTTGGATGACAGCTTAAAAATAAATACCTTCGGTACAGGAGAACATGTTGAAATTTTGGAAACATATAAATTGCTCGCAAGTGACAAGGGGTGGTATAAAAAAATCAAAGCGCAGATTGAAACAGGCTTAACAGCAGAGGCTGCGATTGAAAAAACATATGAAGATATGTTTGAAAAATTATCTGCTTCATCTGATATATATCTTAAAGAACGTTTAAACGATTTGAGAGATGTTTCAGATCGTCTGCGTTCATATTTAAGCGGTGAAAAAAAGTCAGGCAAAGGAACCCTTAAAGATATTATTTTGATTGCTCAAAGTATGGGCCCTGCAGATTTGATGGACTATGACTATCACAAAATCAGAGCCTTAATCTTGGAAGAAGGTACTTCAACCATGCATGTTGCCATTGTTGCAAAAGCCTTAAATATTCCCGTTATTTCAAAAATTAAGGGCATATATCACAATGTGAAAGATGGTGAAATCTTGGCCGTTGACGGTGTGGAAGGCTTTGTTTATATCAATCCGACAGATGATATGCGAAAGGATTTTAAAGAACGTCAGAAAAAAATGTCGGGCTGGCGCGAAGATCTCAAAGCCTTGAGTAAAAAGCCCTCCAAAACCTTAGATGGTGTTAAAATAAGCTTAAATATCAATGTTGGTCTTGATTTTGATTTGGAGTATATCGGTCTTTCAAATTGTGACGGTGTAGGTCTTTATCGCACAGAAATTCCGTTTATGACCGCCGATGCATTACCTTCGGTTGATACTCAAATTAAGATATATCAGAAATTGCTAAAAGAAGCAAAAAATAAAAAAGTTGTTTTTAGAAGTTTGGATGTCGGTTCCGATAAATTGTTGCCTTATTGGGGAGACTTAAAGGAAGAAAATCCGGCTATCGGATGGCGCTCGATTCGTATCACCCTTGATCGCAGGTCATTGCTTCGCAGCCAAATGAAAGCGTTTTTGAAAGCAGCATCAGGGCGAGAACTTGATGTTATGTTCCCGATGATTTCTTCTTATCATGAGTTTATGGAGGCAAAAGAAACACTTTTGCTTGAATATGAAAAACAAAAGAAAAACGGGGAAAAATTGCCATCAAAACTCAACATCGGGTTGATGATTGAAGTGCCGTCAGTGATGTTTGAATTGGATGAAATCTTAAAAGAAGCGGATTTCATTTCTGTCGGCACAAATGATTTAGCGCAATTTACATTTGCTTCTGACAGAACGAATCAACGCTTAGCTGATCGATATGATGTTTTGTCCGCCCCGTTTTTGAAAGTAATGAAAAATATTGCGTCGAAAGCAAAAGAACACAATGTTTTGTGTTCGGTTTGCGGTGAAATGGCAAGCGTTCCGGTCGAGGCTATGGCTCTTATTGGTTTAGGGTTCACACGTTTTTCAAGCGCAGGATCTGCTTTTGCTTCGATTAAGAAAATGGTGCGCTCAGTAAACGTTTCTGAAGTGGCAGACTATGTTGAAACACTCTTAAATTCAAATCAAAAGACACTTCGTCCGCAATTATTTGCTTATGCATATGATCATGGTATTGCAATTTGATAAAAAGTGTGTTTTAATACCTTAAACTGTTTTTTTAAAGGATATGACATTGGAAGAAGAAAAGAAAGAAAAGGCGGAAAAGGTTTCGGAAGAAGCAACCACCATTGGTATGTTCCTCAAATACACACGTATGAAACAAAAAAAGTCTATTGAAGCTGTTTCAGATGCTTTATGTATTCGCAAAATTTATATCAAAGCATTGGAAGAAGATGATTATGAAACATTAGAGCCAATTCCTTACGGTGTCGGTTTTGTTCGTTCATATGCATCTTATTTAGGTTTGAATGCGGAACGTATCGCTCAGGTTTATAAGCAACAAGCAATGCCGCAAAAAGAAAAGCCGACACCTGTTGTCGTAACGAAAAATCCGGAAATCACAAGGCCGACAAAACGTCAAATATACATTGGTTTAGCATCGATTGCAATTTTATATGTTTTATGGCTTGCTTTTTCATTTACAGGGGAGAAAAAATCTCAGGCAGTTGAACAAAACCAAATGCAGATTATCGAAGTTTTGCCGGCAAATGAGGGAACTGATGAATATTCACTGAATATGGACAGCATAGATGCCATAGCAGGTGTTGAAAATACTGAATCGGAAAACACTCCGGAAGGCCAAGTCGCGGAACAAATCACTGTGATTGAAGGCAATTATGACGATCAAAAACAAGAAGAACCTAAGAATCGTGTTGAACTCAAAGTCAAAGGCGATTCGTGGATCGAACTGAAAGATAAAAACAAAGTTTATTTGAGCGGTGTGTATAAAAAGGGTTATGAATATGTGGCACCTGATGTGGAAGGGCTTATATTGTCTATCGGCAGATATTACAATGTTGATGTTTATATTGATGGTCAGCTGACAAAAGTTGCAACACCAAAAAAACAAACTAGAATTCAATTAGATAGATTTTTGAAACATTAGACAATTTTAAATAAAAAGAATCGGTGGGCTTTATGCTCTGCCGTTTCTTTTTTGTATGAGGAAAATAAAATGACGAAAATGCAAAATGTTCGAGGCACATACGACTTATATGGCGAAGCTAAAAGAAAGGCTAAAAAGGTTATAGAACTAGCCTCAAAAACCGCTGAAAAATATGGTTTTGAAGAAATCGAAACGCCGATTTTTGAGTTTACGGAAGTTTTTGCGCGCAACCTTGGTGACACTTCTGATATTGTCACCAAAGAGATGTACACATTTTCGGATCGCGGCGGTGAAAGTCTCACATTGCGTCCCGAAGGAACAGCAGGCGTTGCACGAGCTTTTGTTTCGCAAGGTATGCAACAAAATCTGCCTGTTAAATTTTATTATGCCGGTCCGATGTTTCGTTATGAGCGTCCCCAAAAAGGTCGTCAGCGCCAGTTTACGCAATTCGGCGTTGAAATGCTTGGCGTTGAAACGCCTCAAGCTGATATTGAGATTATTTCAATGGCATACAACTTTTTGGAAAGCCTCGGATTAAATGATAGCGTAGTTGTTGAAATCAACTCTTTGGGAGATAAAGAAAGCCGTGATGCTTATCGCACAAAACTTGTTGCGTATTTAAAAGAACATTTGAATGATCTTTCAGCCGAAAGCCGTGAAAGATTGGATAAGAATCCTCTCCGCGTTTTAGATTCAAAAGAAGAATGCGATAAGGTTGTTGTTGCAAACGCGCCGCTATATAGTGACAGCCTCAACGAAAATTCAAAAACATTTTTTGAAAATGTTTTAAAAGGGCTTGATTTGTTGCAAATTCCATATCGTGTAAACGATAGATTGGTGCGCGGTCTTGATTATTATTCTCACACGGTTTTTGAACTTGTGACAGATAAACTCGGTGCTCAAGGAACGGTTTTGGCCGGCGGCCGCTATGATGGCTTGATTGGGCAAATGGGCGGAGGAGATGTGCCCGGTATCGGATGGGCGTGTGGTGTCGAAAGACTTTCTATGTTGCTTGATGAGGGTGTCGATTTACCTCGTCCTGTTGCCGTTATTGAGGTCGGTGAAGATACACACGATGAAGCCTTAAAAGTGGCATATCAATTGCGAAATGCCGGCTTCAGGGTCGAACATCCCTATAGCGGAAATATGAAAAAACGCATGATTAAAGCAAATAAATCAAATGCATATGTTGCAGTCATTTTAGGCTCAGATGAATTATCTGCGGGCAATGCGACATTAAAGAATTTAGATACGGGCGATCAACGAGCAGTCAAACTTGCCGATTTGATAAAGGAAATTTAAAATGAATTTTGATGAAAAATTAAGCCAGGTTGTTTCTCGTTTTGATGAGGTGAATGCGCTTTTGAGTACAACCTCTAACACAGAAGAGTTGGTAAAGCTCAATAAAGAATTTTCAGCTTTATCTCCTGTGGTGGAAATCATCAAAAAATATCAAACTTTCAAACAAAATATGAAAGAAGCTGAAGATATGGCGCAAGATGAAAGTCTTGATAAAGAAATGCGCGATATGGCTTATGATGAATTCTATTCCTTAAAAGAGCAGCTTCCGCAAATGGAACACGAAATAAAAGTTGCACTTCTTCCGAAATCAGAAGATGATGAGAAGAACGCAATTTTAGAAGTTCGTGCCGGCACAGGCGGCGATGAGGCGGCTTTGTTTGCAGCTGTGCTGTTTGAGATGTATCAACGATATAGCCAAAAACAAGGTTGGAAATTTGAAGTTTTGGATGCCAACGAAAATGGCATCGGGGGCTATAAAGAAGCATCGGCAAAAATTACCGGAACAGATGTTTTTGCTAAGTTAAAATTTGAATCCGGAGCACACCGTGTCCAACGTGTGCCGGTAACCGAGTCGCAAGGCAGAGTGCACACATCAGCGGCAACGGTTGCTGTTTTGCCTGAAATTGAGGAAGTTGATTTATACATCAACCCGGCAGATTTGAAAATTGATGTGTTCCGTGCCTCAGGTGCAGGTGGACAGCATGTCAATAAAACAGAATCGGCAATCCGTATCACCCATATTCCGACCGGTGTCGTTGTCCAATGCCAAGATGAACGCTCGCAATTTAAAAACCGTGAAAAAGCAATGAACCATTTGCGCGCAAAGCTATACGATATGCAAAAAGAAACGATTGACGCCAATTATTCTGAAACGCGAAAATTGCAGGTCGGTAGCGGTGATAGAAGCGAACGTATCCGCACATATAATTACCCTCAAAGCAGAGTAACAGACCATCGAATCAATTTAACACTATACAAATTAGATGAAGTTATTTCAGGTGAAGCGTTAGGCGAAATCATAGATGCCCTTATCACTGAAGACCAAGCCGAACGTTTGGCAGAAATGGAATGAGCAATTAAAAGAAAAGAAAATTTAATTATTGCTTGCTGTAACTATGTTTCTCGATTTCTTTTAAAATATACACCCTGACGGCCGAAGAGAGATTTTCTTTTTCTCTCTTAGAATCGATTTCGGTGACAATATCGTTAACACTTTTTTGCAAAGCTTTAGAAATTTTCTTTAAGGCATCAATAAACTCATCTTCTAAAGAAATGCTGGTTGCATGCCTGTTTGCAATCAAAACCGAAAGTTTTTTCATTTATTTTTTCCGAAAACTGTCAATGGAAATCACTTCTGCCGGTGCGGTATTTTTCTGTGGATTTTCTTTGATGTCCATATCTTCCAATTTAGAAACTCTGTCGGCAAGTTCAAAACTCAAACCGAATTTAGCATAAGGGTCTGCAAAATAAGAAATTGATTTAAATGGAATAACCAATGTGTATGGCACACCGCCGAAGACCAAAACGACAGAAAATTTTTCATCATCAACAACCAAATCAGAAAATTGGTGTTGCAAAACAATCGTCATGTTTTCCGGATATTGAATTTGGAGCATTTTAGGCAATTTAACACCATCTTCATTTGTCCGAAAGGTAATATAAAAATGGTTTTCACCCGGTAACCCCTCACTGCTCGCAATTTTTAAGGCATCCCTGACAACACCGAGCAAGTTTTTGCTGATTAATTTATCATAGTTGATTTCATCTGAATATTGGCTCATTAAAACCTCAAAATTTACAGCTCAATTGCATAAATATCTTTAACACGCCAACTCTCACCGTTTGGCACCAAAACATAAATGATACGTCCTTGGCAAAGGCCGAACCAATTACCGTTGCATGTGCTGTCAGTATGAATTTCAATCAAATCAGGATTTATCGGTTTGATTTTTGCAATTTTGAAACTCATCTCAGTCGGGCGTTGCAAGGCTTCGTCACTCATAAAAATAAACTTCGGCAGTTTAGAAGCACGGCAACCGTCGAAATCAGGATTTAAAGTACATTTAATTGCAAAGTCAACTGCACAAGCCATTTCGCTGTTAATACGACAATTCTCAGAAAGTTTATCGGCATGATATGTATAAATTCTATCATCAAAAGTTTTAGCTGTGACAGCCGGTTTTTTATCGGACATAATAACAGGCTCGGAGGTTTTGGTCTTCCACGCATAAAGGGCGACCAAAATGGCAACCATTAAAACAAAAGAAATAAGTATTTTTTTATACATTTTTTTATCCTTCTAAAATTTGTAGCGAATGCCGAAAACATATTCTGCCATATGGTCTGCATTTGATATATGGTCAAA